>JBAVPH010000041.1:0-1705 GCA_049692855.1 Candidatus Babeliales bacterium
GCCTTATAGTCTATCAAGATCGACAATTCTGCTTGGTATTTATTGAATAATGTATATTCAGTCTCATATAAACTAAAATATGTACTATGGTGCTCAAGAAGATTAGAAAAAACAGTAAGGCGCAGGAGGAGGATATTGATAGATTGTTCTATCAGTTCCATGTCATGACAATGACAATCATTGCATTTGTCGAGACTTAATTTACCAATTTGCGTGTTTAATTTTTCTTGAAAAAGCTTGAGTTGTTTAATGGTAGTGCATAAATTTGTATGATATGTTGCTACACATCTATTTGTGCGCCAGATTTTTTGAGTAATGCTATCGAGTAATTGTTCTGAGCAATTATTAATTGCTTGCTCAGTATCGTGTGCGTTAACGAGATAGGTATAAAATTCTTGCTCAAATGGACATAATATCCAATCATAATGGCTGTGTGCTTGCTGGTATAATTTACTTGCTTTTTCAACTAAATATTTATCGGGGCTAAATAGCCATCTTAATCCGCTTAAGCCAAGAAATGTAGCGCCAGTAATTATAATTCCCTTTTCTATTTTTTCCCAAGAAATATCTGCATGAAGTAATGACGCATAAAAAAGAGCACAAAAAATATAAAAACCGAAAATAGATTTTAATTTTTTCATAAAGTTCTTTTTTGGTGTTTCTTTTTTTTATTTTTGTTATGTCATATAATTATTATATGTTTATTCATATTAAATTATTAAATGGTTGGCAAGAATTACTTTGGTATAAAGTACCGCCAACGTGGCAACAAATTTTACCGGGCACTATTGTACAGGTGCCATTACGCAATCGCATTGTTCCCGCCATTATTGTTTCTCGACAAGAAAAATTACCCTCAAATATTACCTTTACCATAAAAGATGTGCATGGTATCGAGCCATTTCCGCATGATCCATCTTATATTCCGTTTATTAAGAAATTGAGTAGCTATTATCAGGTTGATGACTTGTATTTTATCAAACGGTTACGTTCTTTTTTACAACAAAAAGAGGCCAAAGAACAAAAAGAAAAAGAAGAGAGCTATGAAAAAAAAATAGTAGGGCTGACGCAAGAACAAGAAGTAGTTTGTGATTTTCTATCCCCGCGGATTACGCAACCAACATATATGCCAGTTGTATTACATGGGGTTACCGGATCAGGTAAAACTGAGGTTTATAAACAACTTATTATGCAAGCAATTACAAAAAATAAAACAGTTATCTTGTTGTTACCAGAAATTACGTTAGCCTTTGCTTTTGAACGTCGATTAAAGCAGGAGCTACCGGGCATCGCTATTTTTGGTTTTCATTCAGGGGCATCAAAAAAGGAAAAAAATAATTTATGGCAACAACTTATTGCGCACAAACCAATACTTATTATTGGGGTTCATTTACCCATATTACTTCCTATTTTTAATTTAGGATTGATTATTATTGACGAAGAACATGCAGTAAATTATCAAGAAAAAAAACATCCAAAAATTAATAGCAAGGAAGCAGCATTATTACGTGCAAAATTATATGCTCTCCCTATTCTTTTGGGATCAGCAACGCCATCATTTAGTACGTTATATAATGTAAAAACAAAAAAATGGTATTTTTTCCAATTAAAAAAAAGATTTTCTGGTGCTTTTCCGCAAATAAAAACAGTATTGTTAACTGACAAGAAAGGGCGGAAAAATTTTTGGATTAGCAAAGAATTAGAA
>JBAVPH010000042.1:0-2193 GCA_049692855.1 Candidatus Babeliales bacterium
CCATTGTTTGTTTGCCATTTTTCTCCTTTTTCAAAAATCAACGTCGCTTTTTTAAAACTCTCTATTGTTATACCCCGATGGAGACGAAAAGGCAATCAGAAATCAAAAAAGAGAAGACTCAGTTACAACCTGAGCCTTCTCTTTTTTCAGTCTTATTTGATTAATAACTATGCACTAATAAGATACGCCGAGCTTAAGCCAGAGCGCCCACTTGGAAAGTGCACAATTGGTGCAGCAACTATTGTTTGTTGAAGTAGAGCTACTGCTTGTTGTTGAACAACAGCTATTGCTGTCTGTTTTACCAAATTCAGCACTTGCACCAACACCAAGGTATGGAGTCCAATTTTCTTGGTTAATCCAAGTATAATTAAAATGAGTAAATACCTTGTGTGAAATACCTCTGCTTCGTGCATTGCAATTCAGATCACTTTGTGAAATAAGTACTGGTTGAATAGATGTTCTTGTCTGATTAAGGTTTACATTAAGCAAATTTTGGTCAGCAAAAAGTATGCGTACTTTACCATCCCCAGATGTAACAGCAAATTTTGGATTATCAATACCGGGATTTCTATTGTCTGAAGTACCAGCCATAGTATTGTCAGCTGAATTTGTTGAAGAGTTTGGAATGTTGGTACCGGTATGAATAGTCGCATTGCTTTCTGTAGCAGAAAGTGGGATTGGCATTCCGCTTGTTATAGTAGGGTTTACATCGTCACCACCAGCAAAACCAACGGCATATGCATCACCTTTTAATGCCCAAGTGTTAGCTGGAAAAGAAGTACTTCCGCATGAGCTGTCACAGTCATCACGAAATTCTATTTTTTCACAGCTTCGTGCCCAGAAGTTATAACCAACATCCCAACTAAAACCATTAATAGTGAAGTCAAGCATTGCAACTAAATCAGCTTGCACGGCAGCGCTTACTTTTATATCACGTGTACTAAAGTTAGCGACAGGCGCATACTCTTTTTGAAATTGTTGATTAGGCGTACTAATTCCTTCATTTCCTTGGCCAACAGTGTCCCGACCTTGTAAATTTTGTATGGGGGTACCCATTTTTTGTGCTAACATGTAGCGACTAAGTGGTTTGCCGTTTAAATCAAAAGTGCGGCGTTGTTTTGCATTAAACAAATGAGTAATGTCTGCATCAATGACAAGATCCCAATGTTGTTCTTCATCTTCACTACTCCATATTCTCCATAAAGCGTGCACGTTACCACCAAGTTCCCAATGTTTACCGTTACCACATTGTGGTTCAAAAAGGAAGCAGGCATCGGGGCGGCGGCCAGTTGGTGCAGCAAATTCAATACCAAATCCAAAGAGATAGTTTTCTTCGAGTAATGGGTTCCACCCTAATTCAAAGCGTAAGTCGCCAAAGCAAGTGTTTGTTTGTTGACCGCTGCAAATTTTAGCAAATTGTAAACCATTGGTTGTTACGCCATCAACATTTGGTGTGCCACCACTGAAAAATGATGCTGCGTTTTGAAGCAAGTTTGCTACAGGAACAGCATTTTCTTGTGAATCACCATCTGTAAGAGTTTCATTGAAGAAACCTTCTTGATAACCAACATTCCCAACGGTGACATCTCTTTCACAGAAATTTAAATTATATCGTGCATTAACTACTGGGCCATATAATCTGAAGTAGAGACCTTTTGCCCATTGATCAAGTCCGACATACAAATGAAAATCAAGAATAATGTTTTGAATGAGTGGTTTGAACTCTAAAGTGCTTTGGAAGTTCCGTGAAAGATAAAAATTTTCTGCCATCCAATCATTCGTGTTTGCAGCTCTTCCTACTACTTGTGAGCCAGATACTTTAACTACCCTACCATCATCACAATTTGTTGGACAATCTCCTGATATACCACGTTGTAAGTCACAACCAAAGAGGCATTCTGCAATTTCTTTCGATTTCATTGAACGTTCATATGCTGGAATAAGTTCGAAGGTGCCATAATAAGAATCTTTGTCATATTGCCAAACGGCATAGCTCGTGGTACCAACTAATTTTCTGACACTGTCTCTGCCAGCTGAACGGAAACTAAGGTAGGGCAAAACATTGTCACTTGTGCCACAACAGCTGCTCGTACCACAACTGTTACAAGTGTTTGCAAATAAATGGGATGCACTCATGAGTAGAGCAAGCGACAATAAAGTGATTGAAAATAGTCTTTTGGATAGATGTTTCAT
>JBAVPH010000043.1:0-8378 GCA_049692855.1 Candidatus Babeliales bacterium
AGGAAAGAGAGTATGCAAATAAAAAACATTCGCACTATTTTATCAGTAATTATTTTTTCTAAGTTATTACTATTTTGTTTTTCGATGCAGTCTTTAGAAAGGCCAATTGCTGTTGTTATTCCTTCTTATAATAATGCACAGTGGTATAAACGTAATTTGCAATCAGTTTTTATGCAGCAATACACAAATTATCGTGTAATTTATATTGATGATTGTTCTCATGATGGTACTTACGATCTTGTTGAGCAATATGTAAAAGAATGTAATCAACAAGAACGGGTATTATTATTCCGTAATAACGAGCGAAAAGGAGCACTTGCGAATCATTATAGGGCTGTACATTTATGTGCAGATGATGAGATTGTGCTTAATATTGATGGAGATGATTGGTTGAAGCATGAACAGGTATTTACACGTATTAATCAAATATACAATGATCCTGAAGTCTGGTTAACGTATGGAAGTTATGAAAATTATCCATCTGGGAGAGCCGGTGAATGTAGTCGTCCAATGCCAGCCGCTGTGCGCACGTATAATGCGTATCGTGAACATACGTATATTACTTCTCATTTAAGAACTTTTTATGCAGGATTATTTAAACAAATTAAATTAGGTGATTTATTATATGAGGGGCAATTTATACAAGCATCGTGTGATACAGCATTTATGTTTCCTATGCTTGAAATGGCAAGTGAACGTGCTAAATATGTGAATGAAGTTTTTTATATCTATAATCAATCGAGCCCTCATAACCATTTTAGAAAAGGGGTATTAAAACAACTTCATATGGTACATATTAATCGTGCGCGACAGAAATATAAACGACTTGCCCAATTAGCATTTACAGCTAAACGATCTTACGAAAAACAAAAAGCAGACATTATTATTTTGTCTGAAAACAATGCGGACCAATTACAACAATTATTAATTTCTATTGATTCTTTTGTAATGAATAGTGGGTCAATAAAAATTATCTATCAAGCAGATGATGAGCATAATAAATCATATAATGAACTGAAAAATATTTTTGTTCATGTAGGTTGGTATAAGGTCAATGCAAGTAATTTTAAATCAGCAGTATTAGATGCTGTCAATACTGGCGAGCAAGATTATATTATGTTTATTCATGATAATATGGTCATTAATGATGCGATTGATATTTCTTCTTGTGTGCAATTAATGCAGCAGAGTCATGCCTATGGTTTTTTCTTTTCGCTCGGTAAAAATATAACTATGCATAAACAGTTAACAAGAATGCAAAAACAGCCACCCACAGTATTGCTTGAAAAAGATGTCTATGCATGGAAATTTCATGATGGGGAATTTAATTGGCGCCTTGTGCATAATATGAATATGACTTTGTACCATAAAAATAAAATCAAGCATTATTTGCAAGATATTTTATTTAACTCTATGCATGACCTTGCAGTTGCATGGGAAAAATGTGCTGTTAATGGAGAAGATGTCGGATTATTTTTTAAACATGCAAAAGTAGAATTTAATAAGCAGAAAAACAATCATATGCAATTAACTCAACAACAAGAATTGTTGTTTGATGAAAATCAATTTTTGCCATGTGTTGAAACGATGCAATTGAGCTATTAGATTAGAAAAAATAAGTACGCATCTGTTCGTCCTTTGTTTCTGTTAAAACTCGTCGGCTAGGTAGTTTTGGGTATAAGGTATAACTATTCACTCAACATAGTTCGGTATGATTTGGTAAGTTGCTGAGTCGTTGGTTCTTGTAAACAAAGATATGATTGACCAATAGTATCGCATAAAAATCCTTTTTGCTTGAGTTCTATTGGATTTAATATATTACGTGCATCAACCAAAATTTGAGTCCTCATTAATTTACTTACTTGATCAATATTCATTTGTTTAAATTCATCCCATTCGGTCATAACAATAATTGCATCAGTATCTGTTACCGCTTCGTATGCTGAAGAACAATAAGTAATGTCTGGAAAAAGTTGTTGCATATTCTGCATAGCAGCAGGGTCATATACTTTTACTTGGATGCCATGTTGGAGTAATAAATTGATTGTTTGAATTGCTGGTGAATAACGTATGTCGTCTGTATTTGCTTTGAATGCAAGACCAAGAAGCGTAGCAGTTTTTCCTTTTATATGTTCATCACCAAAATAGTTTTTCATTAATTTAAATAATTTTTCTGCAGGTTTTTTTTGTTGCATTTTATTCGCTTGTATTGCAGCATGAACAGTGTGTAAATTTATACCATGTTGTTGTGCGGTGTAAAGAAGTGCTTCTGTATCTTTTGGAAAACAAGATCCGCCAAAACCAGGGCCAAATTTAAGAAATTTTGGATTAATACGACTATCAAGTCCAAGAGCTAATGCAACTGTTTGTGCGTCTGCTTGAATCGTATCACATAAGTTTGCTATTTCATTAATAAAACTTACTTTTGTTGCTAAAAAGGCATTCGCTGCATATTTTGTAATTTCTGCCGTAACAATGTTGGTAAGTACATGGGGTGTACCCCGCATTATAAGTGGTTCATAGATCTTACAAATTGCATCAATTGCATAATTGGATTCTGCTCCTATTACTAAGCGGTCCGGTGCAAGAAAATCATTAACTGCGCTTCCTTCTCGTAAAAATTCTGGATTGGAAACCATATCAAACATAGTGGGGGCTACTCCCTGTTGTTCTAACAGAGTTCGTACTTGCTGCCCGGTACCAACGGGGACTGTGCTTTTAATAACAATAATTTTATGATTATTAATATGCTGCGCAATAGATTGAACAACGCTTTTGAGCGCCGTAAGATTTGCTGCACCATCTTCTCCCATAGGCGTATTGACAGCAACAAAAATAAGTGTAGCATCTTGGATAGCTTGCCCAACATTATTAGTAAAAAAAAGACGATTTGCTGCAACATTATGATCGACAAGGTGTTTAAGTCCTTGCTCATAAATCGGAATTTCTCCTTGCTGTAAACGAGAAATTTTATGTACATCAATATCAGCACAGATTACTGTATTGCCAAGTTCGGCAAGACCAGCACCAGTTACCAGCCCAACATAGCCAGTACCAATAATAGTGATTATTTTTTTCTGAGATTGATGAGATAGTTTTTCAGATTGGTTACTTAAAATTGAGAATGATATATTACTTAATAACAGGATTGCTATTATTTTTTTTATCTTTTTCAATTTTTTTCCTTTTTCAAATTTTTAGTTTTTTAGATGTATCGGGTATTCAAGCGTAATCATTTTACAGCAATTTATTTTATATACGCAAGTATTAATGCATATTATAGAAGGATTTACATATAAAACTATTGACTCTTATGTGCTTTATTATTTTACAGTAATATCATATTAGAGTTTATTATCAAACATTGAGGGGGAAGGATGTTTCAAAAGTCATTTAATAAAAATATAATAAGAGCAAGTATCTTGTTTTTATCTTTTCAGGGACTTTATACAGTATCTCATGATATTACGTACATCAAAAAGGAAATGTTTGTATCTATTTTACATGATTTGCCAGCAAGCAAAACTATTCCAATTACAGGAGAAAAATGGACAGAAGAGTGCTCTAATGCAAGAAAAGTCTTTGGTGGTTGGGCGGTTAGTAAAGAGTTGTTTGATTTTATTCGCTCAGTCTTGCCAGCAGGCAAAACATTATTAGAACTTGGTAGTGGTTGGGGTAGCGGTCAATTTTCTAATTATTATACTGTCTATTCAGTAGAACATGATCGTCGTTGGCTTGACAAATATAATACGCATTATATTTATGCGCCAATTAAAGGGAAATGGTATGATGTAAATATATTACAAGAAAAACTTCCTCAAACTTATGATCTTATCTTAGTTGATGGTCCCCCTGCATTTGTTGGGCGTCAAGGCTTTTGTACTCATCTTGACTTATTTAATACTGATCTACCAATTGTGTTTGATGATGTACATCGTAAAGCTGAATATAATTTGATGATACAAGTAGGAAAAAAATTGCAGCGCGATGTTGTTATTTTTAACCTTGGTCCAAGAAAGAAAAAGTTTGGTATTATTCCTTACGGAAATTATTCAGCAAAAGATTTTATATTTTCATCTTCTACTGTACAGCATCCTTAATACGTTTGCATTATACAAAAAGTAACAATATTAAAGTATTAATGAGGGGTGGAAAGTGAAAGACAAAAGAAAAGCAATGCAAAAAAATTTATTGAGCATACTCCTTTTTTTACATTTTCCTATTATTATTTCTACGCCAATCAAGCAAGCAGTTACTTATTTTTGGGGTGGCGGGCGATTTGGTGACAAAATTGTTTCCTATACAACTGCTAAGTGGGTTTCGCATAAATATAATATTCCCTTGTTTCTTAAAGAATTTAAATATTCTGAAATGTTACGTCTTGGCAAAGAAGAAAAAAAATTTTCAAAAAAGATTGTGAAGCAATTTAAAAAAGGGGTAATTCCAGTTAGAAGCGAGGAAGATATTGTTGCACGAAAAAAAGATAATGTAATGTTTGAAATTAGAGGAACGCGTTTTATTATCAATGGGGTTTCTTTAGTAGAACAAGTTGTAGAATATGTTTCGAAAAATCAAGACTTTATGAAACAGCTTAAACATAGGTTGCAGCCAGTTGTTGCATTACCACAAATTGAATTGCCAGAAGACATAATTACTGTCGCGGTACACATTCGGACAGGAGGGGGATTTGATCCAGCTCTTTTTTCTGATCAATACTATTCACGAAAGGAACTTTATGCAGATAAAAAATGGCCATTAAGATTTCCTCCGGAGCAATATTACGTTGATCAAATAAAAAAAATTTCAAGTTTGTTGGAAGATCAGTCGTTGTATATATATATTTTTACTGACGACGGTAGTCCAGAAAATTTAGTCAAAAGGATTAATGAAAAAGTAAATAAGAATAATATTACTTTTTCATATAGAAAAAGTGGTAATGCGCATGATGCGCATGTGATTGAAGATTTTTATAATATGGCACGTTTTGATTGTCTCATACGGGCAGGATCGCATTTTGCTATTGCATCACAATTACTTGGTAATCATAAAATAATTATTTATCCAAAAGGTTTTAAGTGGGAAGGAAAAAAATTGATAATAGATAAGGTAGCTGTTGTTGATAACCGAAATTTAGATGATTAGCCCTCGTGTAATTTTTAATAATAGAAAAAATAATGAAGCAATTATTTTATATTTTATTTTTTAGTCTACATTTTTATGTTGTTGTTCTTGCACAGGCTAATCAAGCAATAACCAATAGATTATGCCCAGGACGATTTGGTGACAAAATTGTCTATTATGCAGTTGCCAAATGGATTTCGCATAAATTTACTTTACCATTTTTTCTTAAACCATTTGAATATTCATCATTATTGAGACTTGGCAAAGAAGAAAAGAAATATTCAGATAATATGTTACAAAAATTTAAAGATGGTTTGCAAAAAATTAAAAGTGAACAAGATGTTATTATACATGCAGCAAATAATGTTTTATTTGAGTTTGACAAGCATTTTTATGTTAATGGATCTCACCGTAAAGAAGATTGGCTAAGGCATATAATAAAGGATCAACAATTTATGCGAAAGCTGAAATATATGTTGTATCCAGCTCTATCGTTAATGCAAATTAAGTTACCGTTAAATAAAATAACAGTAGCAGTTCATATTCGCAAAGGAGGTGGCGTGGATAAGCCTCTTTATTCTATGCAATACTATGCAAATAGAATAGAACCTTATGCAGATAAGCAGTGGCCCCGAAAATTTCCACCTGAGCAATATTATGTTGATCAAATAAAAAAAATCTCACATTTATTTGATGAGCGACCATTATTTGTCTATTTGTTTACTGATGATGAGAATCAACGGCAATTAGTAAATAGAATGAAAAAAGCAGTGAACAAAAGTAACATTACTTTTGCATGTAGAGAAAAAATTAGTTTTCATAAGACATATGTGGTTGAAGATTTTTACAATATGGCACAATTTGATTGTCTTATACGACCAGATTCATGTTTTTCAATGGCAGCACAACTGCTTGGTAATCATAAAGTAATTATTCTACCTAAACATGCAAAATGGGAGGGGGAAAAATTAATAATAGATGAAGTGGCAGTAATAGATAATCGAATAAATTAATTATTTATTTTTTCTTTCTTTAACTATTTTATGGACATATTTCAGTTGAGCAATCTTATTTTCAATTCCTTTTGTCCAATTAGCATGATGTAAAACAATATTTTTAGGTATAGGTAGTTTTTTATTTGGTTTCCAACCACATCCTGTTAAGGTCCCAGCACCAAAAAAAGTAACGGGAAGATAATCCCAAACAAGATTATATCTATTTGTTTTGTGTTTCCCTCTTAAGCATTGGTTAAGGGCTGCTTGATCACTTATTTTTTCATTTTTTACCATAAGTTGATAGGCATCTTGCCACAACTGCAATGTTTTTTCATTTCCACGACAGGCAAAAAACCCTGAGCAAAGTTGTCCATTTGGTTGATTTTTTTGAACCACCATATCCTTATTTTTTATTAATTTTTCAATCTTTTTTTGAATAGGAGCAAAAAATTGGATATCAACATCGGAAAATATAAATACTTTTCCCCAATTTTCTTCTATTGCACGAATAATAAGTTCGATCTTTTTAATTGTTGTGCTTGTCCAGCCAGTACTCATAAAACTTGCAGAAGAACATGTTTGTTCATGAGATTCTATAATAAGATCAAAATCATCATGTTTTTTGATAGAAGGAAGAAACCATTCATTTTTAAGTATTGTATGTGAGGGTGTGTAGAGAGCATATAATTTCATTTTTTCTGATCTTATATCATTGCTAATAAAAAAAAGAAGTGTGAGAATAGCAATTTTTTTTATTTTCATTTGTAGAATTCCTTTTTTAAAAATGAACTCGAAAAAGTATTGTTATACTAAATAATTTTTGCGAATTTGGTCAATAGATCAATATTACCTTTGGGAAAAATAGTAAAAAATTTTAAGTAATAGGGAAGTATTGATTTTAACATAAAGCTGTTGCTAAAATTAACTGACTATTAATTAGTTATGAGGGGAAGGTAATGAAAAAATCACAAATTTTCACCTTGTTGTTATTTTTTTTTGTATATAGTGATATTGGTGGTCGATCTCGGCAAGGGATGAAAATATTTAGTTATAAGCCAGAATTTTTTAAAAAAAAAGCACAAATGACGGAAGAACAAGCATTTAAGTTTCTATCTAAATACCCCCTTGCAAGAAATGTAAACTATGCTGCGGTACCATGGACGGTATTCTATGCAGTGAAAGAGTCTCTACAAAAAAAATTATCTAAAATAAAATTATCTGCTAATAAGTCATCTAAGAAAAAATCTAAAAAAAAATCGACTAAGAAAAAATTAGAATCAGGATTTACTGTTTGTCAACACATTAAGTATAGAGAGATTATACCGATATTAAAAAAATTGGGAATTACTCTATTATTTGCGCCGCATGCACCAAAAAAACAAGAATTTAAAGATGTTCTTGTTGTGCCGTTTCCCATTTATCCAACTAATGGGGTAAATCCAGCAGAAAAAAAAGATATACTTTATTCATTTATTGGATTTAGGTCGCACCTGGTGCGGAGAGAAATATTTTCTTTTCCAGACCAATCTGATGTGGTAATAAAAAGAAGAGAAAAATGGCATTTTCATCTTCGTCACAAAAGTAGAATTATGCAATTAAGGTTTTCACAACAACGAGAAGAAGAAAAAAAAGAATATCAAGATGTTCTTGCACGTTCTCGATTTTCATTATGTCCACGTGGCACTGGGCCAAGTACTATTCGATTTTGGGAATCATTGCAAGCAGGGGCAATTCCCGTTTTGATTGCCGATGACATGACATTACCAAAAGTTAAGGGAATTAATTGGGATGATTGTATTATTCGCATTGCAGAAAAGGATGTTTCTTCTATTGATAAAACTATTCGTGCTATTTCATTGGAAAAAGAAGAACAGATGAGACAAGCTTGTTTACGCGCTTTTACTTTATCATGCGCAGGTAAAAATTTTATACAAACAATTAGAACCTATTTTGAAGAAGAATCTTGATAAAATATATAAATTGGTACTAATATAAAAATCTCTGAGCCACCTGATTAATCAGTTGAGAAGGCATGTTAGTAATGAATTATATAAAAAGAATAACGATAAATTTTTTTTTATTTATGCTGTTTGTTACAGGCACTTTTGCTTATTCTATTTCGGGAAAAATTAAAGAAAAACCGCTTGTGGCAATTGTATGTTCCTATAATAATATAAAATGGGCAAAAAAAAAATTTAGATACTATTTTTTTTCAACGGTACAAAAATTATCGCGTAATTTATATTGATGATTGTTCTACTG
>JBAVPH010000044.1:0-6077 GCA_049692855.1 Candidatus Babeliales bacterium
CTTTAGCACACCTTTTTACTCAAGCAAAATATGGCAAGTATCTTAATAAAAAATATGATGAATTTTTTGAGTATTACAATATAAAAACTATCGGAAATTTAGGAAAACAAGGGGCAAAAGTTCTTGCAACAATTCAAGTAGCACGTTTGTTTGATAAAGTAAAAAGCGGCTATGATATTACCTTTAGCAACCATACTTATTGATATAATTCCAAAATATATTGAAAAAAAAGGCATCAAAATAAATTGATGCCTTTTTTTTGTATTATTTTCATTCTCATATTATCTTTCTTTTTTTAACAATAATTAACAGTAAAAAATAATATTTACATGGGGGGAAGGTATAAAAAAATATTCCTTCAATTAATAATTTTTTAAAAAAGAGATTTTTATGAACAAAAAATATTTTGCCCCTACTATAGCTTCACTTCTTTTCTGTCTCGTGAATAATAGTAGAAGTAATCAAAGCTCTTTCAATTATAACCCACTCCTGAAAGCACATATACCAAAGATTATTACCGTTGGCATAAAAGAATTGACAAAAGAATCCGGTCACGAAAAATTAAAATTTACCGCTGGATTTCTCAATGATGCCGCAAATTCTTATCTTAGTGCATATTGGATCAATGAACTTAATGGAACTATCGGCAAACCGAATAAACGTTCTTATGTAGAAAAATTTGATAATAAAATTTTACTTACTTTAGCTATTGCTATAGAAAGTTCTTCACGATTTTTCATTTTAACAAAACAGGGCAAACGTATTAACGCAAAATGGGACAATTTTTTTAAAAAACATGACTTGGAAAAAGTAGGATACTACGGAAAAATTAGTCTTAAAGGGCTCTTAACCTTAGGTTTTTTCCTTGCAGCAACAGGACATTAAAAAATAAAAAATAATTTTAAAGAAAATTTGATATAATGCAAGCAAGTAAAAATTAATCAAAAAAAGATTGCATGATTCCAATTAAGTTACAACTAAAAAATTTTTTAAGTTATGGACCAGACTTACAAACAGTTGATTTTTCGCATCATCACCTTATTTGCCTTTCAGGAAAAAATGGGCACGGAAAATCTGCCCTGCTTGATGCAATAACATGGGCACTCTGGGGGCAAGCACGCAAAGTTACTGGTAATGCAAAACCAGCACAAGGGCTTTTGCACCTTGGCCAAACCCAAATGCTTGTTCTTTTTGATTTTGAATTTAATGGACAGCAATATCGTATCCGTCGTGAATACATGCAAACATATGGTAAACCACTTGCTCTGCTTGAATTTGGTATTTTTGATTCTAAAACTGAAGGGCTTATCCCGCTTACCGACAAAACAATACGAGCAACACAACAAAAAATTGATCAAACATTACGACTTGATTTTGATACCTTCGTTAATTCTGCTTTTTTACGCCAGGGAAATGCAAATGAGTTTTCAAAAAAATCTCCCAAAGATCGGAAGCAAATTTTAGCTTCTATTCTGGGACTTGATCAATACGATGTTATCCGCAAGCTTGCGCTTGAAAAAACAAGACAGGCAGGAATAAAAAAGCAAACAATTATGGCTTTGCAAGAAAAATTTGAGCAAGAATTGGCAACAATACCAACTATTACTACTAAATTGGAGCAAATAGATCAGCAGTTGATTACCATAAAAACAGAAGAAGAACAAATTGAAAAAGAAAAAAAAGAACTCAATGGAGAGGAAAAAACATTACAGTTACATAAAAAAGAGCATGAAATCCTCCTTTTTCAATTAGAACAATGCAATAAAGAAAAAAAACAAGAACAATATACCTTACGATCTTTGATTATTGCTTGGCGAAATATTAATTATAAAAAAAATAGTCTGCCATCTATAATGGGAATTGAGACTGAAAAAAAACGATTACTTAAAAAAATTGAATCTCATCAGCAGCAGCTCCAACAAAATTTAGAAGCAAAAGAAGAATTTTTAACTATTAAAGAGCAAGTGCAACAGATAGAGCAGCAACATAAAGAACAAAGAGGGCAACAATTACAGCAAAAGCAACTGCAACTTGAACGTTTCCAGTTTCAAAAACAAACAATAGAAACAAAAATAAAAGAATTAGAAATCGCCTTTAAACAATGCAAAAAAGAAAAAACAATTTTAGAACAATCGCTGCAATGCACGCAAGAGGAAAATAAGATTGATAACGATCACCTCATTAAAGAAGAAAAACAGTTTGAAAAGAGAAAAAATGCATATCAACAGTTCACTGCCTTTGGTAATTTTTTGCAAAAAGAGTTAGGTAATGTTGCACAAAAAAAAATATTTACACAGAATGATAATAATCCAAGTTGTCCATTATGTGAACAAAACCTTTCCGCTTCCCGGCGACGATTTTTAAAAAAGAAATTTGCAAAGCAAGAGCAATTTTTACGACATCAGCTCAATCGTTTACACATCATTATTCCAAGCCTTAAAAAACGCCTTGTTGAACAGCATCAACATATTATACAATGTAAAGAAAAAGTTGAATTACAAAAAGAAGAACATAAATTAAAAGACCTTCAAAAACAACTATACGAACAAATTGTTGAACAAAAAAATAAACAAGAGATCATAACAAAAGAGATTCATCAACAACAAACACTTATCTCCAAACAAGAAGATGCTACTCATGTATTACAAAAAAATAAAGAATACCAGCACCAAAAAAAGAAACTTACTACTATAGAACAAGCATTCACAAACAATAAGTATCAGGTAGATCAACATAAAAAAACACAAGAACAATTGGTGAATATTGAACAGCAATTGCAAAGTTATGCAATAATAAGCAACGAAATAAACAAACAAGAAGAACGAAAACAAAAAATTAGTCAACTTTGCAATTTACTCAAAACAATAAAAAAGACAAAGAAAGAATACGAAAAAAAAATTGAAACATATAGTAACATTTCAAATCAAGAAATTGATCTTGAAAAGCAAAAAATAAACCTTGAACAAGCTTATAAACAACTCTATAAACAAAAAGAGATTATATTACAAGAAAAAGGAAGTCTGCAAGCATATCAAAAAAAATTAAAAGAGCTCGAACAAGAATACATAAAACAACGAAAAATAATTGTAGAACTCAATAAAACTATTGATGAATATCAAACAATAGCAACAGCAACGAGTAAAGATGGTATTCAAGCTCTTCTTATCGAAGAAAGTATCCCTGAAATTGAACAAGAAGCAAATCAATTACTTGCTAAATTAACAAATAACCAAGCACATATTATTATCGACTCGCTGCGCGATTTGCAAAAAGGTGGCACCAAAGAAACACTTGATATTAAGATTTCAGATGCGGTTGGTATTCGATCATATGAATTGTTTTCCGGAGGCGAAGCATTTAGAATTGATTTTGCCTTGCGTATTGCTATCTCCAAATTGCTTGCTCGCCGTGCAGGAACTGCATTACAAACACTCATTATTGATGAAGGATTTGGGTCACAAGATGAAGAAGGAATTGCACAGATCATGGATGCTCTCCACAAAATTCAAGACGATTTTTCTAAAATTATTGTCGTCTCCCATTTGGCAATATTAAAAGATCAGTTCCCTGTCCATCTTGTTATTGAAAAAGGAGCACGCGGGAGTAGCGTGCAAATAATTGAACTTGGTTAATCCTTAAACCCATTCAAGCCGTGCAAGCGTTGCAGTATCACTCACACGTTTACCCATCGGAATAACACGTGTATAGCCACCAGGACGATTAACATACTCAGGTGCAATTTCTTGAAATAACTTAATAACCGCTTCTGTTTTATAGGGAAGAAAAGCATGTACGCGACGTCGGGCGTTAAAAGTGTTACCTTCTCGTGCAATAGTAACCATTTTTTCCGCTAATTTCTGTACTTCTTTTACGCGAACTTTTGTTGATACCAAATGACCATACATAATTAAACTAATCACTTGATTACGCAACAATGCTTTGCGATGTGCAGATCGTAGATTTAATTTTTTTCTTCCATTTTGATGTTTCATATTGAATAACCTTCACAATAAGGCAGGAGTTTATTCTTCACCTGCTAAAACCTTTTTGATATCTTCTTCATTAATGTCCATGCCAAACGAAAGACCGAATGCTTTCATGCTATCTTTTACTTCATTGAGAGATTTACGTCCAAAATTTTTAATCTTGAGCGCTTCATCGTCTGCAATATTTACTAAATCAATAACACGTTTTATACCTGCTTGCAAAAGACAATTATGTGCCCTTACTGAAAGCTCTAATTCATCAATTGGTTTGAGTAACAAATCTACTGGTACTTCTTTTAAACCAAGTTTGTCAAGTTTCAATGGTTCAGTATCTTTTTTTTCTTCAGGAGTTGTAGAAATTTCATTAAAAGGTATTTCGGCACTGGCAAGAAAATGCTCAAGCTGTGTTCGCAATACTGAGACTGCATAATGTAACACATCTAATGGATTCTCAGAACCATCAGTATAAATTTCCAATAAAAGCTTATCATAATCAATGTCACCACCAACACGTGTTTTTTCAACATTAAACATAACCTTTTTAATAGGAGAAAAAAGTGCATCTAAATAAACTCTGCCATCTTCTTGATATGATTTATCTACTGGCCATTGAGCTGCTCGATAACCTCGTCCGTTTTCAACAAAAAATTCAATTTCAAGCTCGCCATTTTCAGCAACATGTGCTATTACATGATCTTTATTGACTAGTTCTAAATATTTATCAGCCACGATATCAGCAACACGTACTGTTTTTTCGCCTTTTACTTTTAAATGCATACGGCCTGATTTTCCTTCTTTATTCCGTACAACAATACCTTTAATATTTAAGACTACTTGCATTGCATCTTCAACGACACCTGGTATCATAGAAAATTCGTGATTGATGCCTTTTATAATAACCGATGTTACTGCTGAACCTTCAACCGCACCTAATAAGACGCGACGCACTGCATTACCCATTGTAATACCAAAACCTGGCTCAAGTGGCTGTGCAACTAATTCACCATAATTATCAGTTAGTGTCTTTTTTTCCCATATTAAGCGAGGGATAGTAAGTGGTCTATATTCCTTATTATTCATCCAACCTCCTGGCTTGAAAATCTATAATCATCGTCATTGTATTATTTTGAATAAAGTTCAACAATTAAATGTTCTTCTATTGGTACTTGTATATCAGAGCGCGCTGGATCACGAAGTACTCGCCCTTCTCTCTTTTTTTTATCAAGTTCAAGCCATTCGGGTACTTTAATGGCTATCTTCATTCTTTTTTCAACAACATTTTCTAAAAATGCTTTTTTTTCATCATCTCTTGGATTAAGTGAAATTTCATCATGTGGAGAAACAAGAAATGATGGTGAAGATACTTTTTTGTTATTCACTCTTATATGACCATGAACAATAATTTGCCGTGCTTGTGCTCTTGATTTTGTCATCTTTAAACGGTATACGGTATTGTCTAATCGTCGTTCTAATAAGCTTAACAGATTTTCACCAGGAGCACCTTCATTTCTAATTGCCATAGTAAAAAAACGTTTAAATTGTCGTTCTCGTAATCCATACATATGTTTTACTTTTTGTTTTTCAGCAAGCTGTTTTCCATATTCAGTAAGTTTTTTACGAGGGCTTTTTGACGTCGATTCTGATTTCTCTGTCTTCCCTGATCTTTTTTCCATATTAACCTTATTTTCCTAATACAATACCTAAAACCATTTAATTTTATTTTTTATACACGACGCTTTTTGGGAGGTCGGCAACCATTATGCGGTAAAGGAGTTACATCTCGTAAAACGGAAATACGAAATCCAGCAGATTGAAATGTACGTACTACTGAATCTCTGCCTGAACCAGGTCCCTGCAAATTAACTTCCATTGTTTTTACTCCAAACGTTTGCATCTCTTTTGCCAAAGAAGAAGCAATTTGTGATGCAGCAAACGGAGTTCCTTTACGCGATCCTTTAAAACCAAACCTACCAGAACTACCCCGGAGTAGAACATCCCCATCCATTGTTGTTACTGAAACAATTGTATTATTAAATGTCGATTTAACATTTGCAATAACTGAATCTACTTGTCGTTTAATCTTTTTTTTAG
>JBAVPH010000045.1:0-10046 GCA_049692855.1 Candidatus Babeliales bacterium
CTGTTACCGAAAAATAATCATATTTCTAATTCATTTTTCAGATTTATAAGAATTTTTTCGATTATTTTTACATCAAAGTTACAAAAAAGATCGGATAGAAACCCTTCCAACAAAAGTTTTTTTGCTACTTTTTCTGTTAACCCACGAGTTTGTGCGTAAAATAATTGCTCGCGATCAAATTGACCAACAGCACTGCCATGGGAACATTGCACATCATGATTTAATACCTCAAGACTAGGAATTGAATGGGCTCGAGCAGCAGCACTGAGTAGCATATTTTTGTTCTCTTGTGATGCATCGGTACGTCGTGCTTTTTTGTCAATAAAAATAGTGCCACGATAAACCGCATGAGCTTGATCGCTCACAATTCCTTTTAAGACAAGATTACTTGTTGTATGTGTTTGTTGATGTAATTGTGCAGAGGTAATATCAATAGTTTGTGCGTCACGTAATACATAAACACCACGTACCTCTGCCTGTGCACTTTGCCCTTGTAAAATAAGATCAAGCCATAACTTATTTACTTTCATTCCCCTCATCAAAAATGCAAAATCAAGTTTACTCTTTTCACCTAAATAAAAAGTTGTACGTGCAACAAGTGATTGGTTATTGTTGCCCTGTTGATCATAAATCATCGTCAATTTCGCATTTTTTGCGAGATAGCAATCAATGGAACGAAAAACAGTTTGCAGAACTGTGTGTGGAAAATAGATATCATTTAATTGTATAGATGCTCCTTCTTCCAAAATAATTATTAATTTTTCAATAATAAGCGATGCTGCATAAGGCAAGAGTGTTGGTACCGTAATTATTTCATCAAGAGAAACATTTTTTGGAACATATAATACCATACCGCGATTCCAGCATGATTCAACGAGCAATGAGAATAATCTTTTTTTCCAGGGTTCTTTACCATTGTTAACAAAATATTGCTGCGCAATTGCTGGATACTGCAGGACAAAATCACGAATGTCACCTAAAAAAACTCCCTTTTTAAATATAGTAGATGAGACTATTGCATTTTGCATTGCAAGCTCATTCCATGCAAAATCTGGCAATGGCATAAACCGCCATGCATCATCTTTTTGGTGAGGAATTGGCGCTTGTTTATAGAGCAATTGCATATTGTTACGATACTGCTGTAATAAGGGGAGCTGATCAAATTGAGACTGTTTACGAAAGTTGTTAATAGTTATATCACTCGGTGCTGAAAAAAAAGATTGCTGTTGCATAATTATCCAATTGATCCTTCCATTTCCATTGATATAAGGCGGTTAATTTCAACGGCATACTCCATTGGCAACTCTTTAACAAACGCATCAATAAACCCATTTACAATTAATGCGCGCGCTGTTTGTTCATTTAATCCCCTACTTTGTAAGTAAAATAATTGCTCTTCATTAATTTTACTTACAGAAGCTTCATGGCCAATGTCAACTTGTTGTTCACGAACTTCCACTGTTGGATAGGTATCAGAGCGTGACAAATCATCAAACAAAAGTGCATCACATTGTATCTTTGACTTTACGCCAGTAGCACCTTTAATTACTTTCAATAATCCTCGATAGCTGCTACGCCCACCATCTTTACTAATCGATTTTGAAAGAATATTTGAGGTCGTATCTGGCGCCAAATGAATAATTTTGCCTCCTGCATCTTGATGTTGCCCCTTACCTGCTACAGCAATAGAAATAATCAATCCTTTTGCTTTTGGTTCTTTAAGAATAATGGATGGATATTTCATCGTTACTTTACTCCCAAAATTACCGTCAACCCATTCTACAGTGGCATTTTTTTGTGCAAGTGCACGTTTAGTAACTAAGTTATAAACATTATGTGACCAATTTTGAATAGTCGTGTAACGAATATGTGAATTTGGTAAAGCAATGAGCTCTACTACCGCACTATGCAGAGAATTTTGGCGATATACGGGGGCACTGCAACCTTCCACATAATGAATAAAACTCCCTTCTTCTGCAATAATTAAGGTACGTTCAAACTGTCCCATACTTGAAACATTAATACGAAAATAAGCTTGCAAAGGAAGATCAACGTAAACTCCTTTTGGTATATAAACAAAACTTCCCCCACTCCAAACAGCAGAATTAAGCGCAGCAAACTTATTATCCTCTGGCGGCACAATAGAAGCAAAATATTTTTTAAATAATTCTGGAAATTCTTGTAAAGCCCTACTTGTATCTAAAAAAATAATCCCTTTATCTGCCCATGTTTTTTTTAAATTATTATAAATAACTTCTGATTCATATTGTGCTCCAACGCCCGCTAATAATTCTCGCTCTGCCTGTGGAATGCCAAGTTTTTCAAATGTTGTTTTTATATCATCCGGTACATCGTCCCACGAATTACGTTGCCGCTCAATTGGCTTGAGGTAATAATAAATATCATTCATATCCAAATCAGACAAATCAGCTCCCCACGTTGGCATCGACATTGATTCAAATATCTGCAATGCCTTAAGTCGAAAATCAATCATCCAACCGGGTTCATTTTTTTGTTCTGAAATTTGAATAACAATATCTTTATTCAGGCCTTTTTTTGTTTTAAAAACATAGTTATTATATGATTTATTTTGCCTCTTTGCGGTAGCCATCGTACCCTTTCTGTTCTAACATTATTGCCAATTCAGGACCACCAGATGTGACTAGTTGACCATCACAAAGAACATGTACATTATCTGGCGTAATATAATCTAAAATCCGTTGATAGTGAGTAATAAGCAAAATACTCATTACAGAATTTTCTTTTTTTGCAAGCATAAGACCCTGTGCAACTATTTTAAGTGCATCAATGTCAAGACCAGAATCAATCTCATCAAGAATTACTACTTTTGGTTCAAATAATAAAAGTTGCAACATTTCAAAACGCTTTTTTTCTCCTCCAGAAAAACCATCATTTAAGTTTCGGTATAAAAAGGCTGAATCAATTTGCAACTGTCGCATTCGCTGTTCCACCATTATGGGAAATACCTCGGTAATAAAATCAGTTCCTTTAATTGCCTGACACATCTCTTTTAGAAAAACAATGACAGAAACACCAGGAATTTCTTGCGGCTGCTGAAATGCCAAAAATAATCCTTGCTTTGATCGCTTGTCTGGCGACAAATGGGTGATATCTTGACCATCCAAGAGAATTGAACCACGCTCAATTGTATAATTTGGATGCCCCATTAATGTATAAGCAAGCGTGCTTTTACCAGAGCCATTTGGCCCCATTATTGCATGTACTTTTCCTTGTTCAATTGTTAAAGAAAAGTCTTTTATAATTGTTGTCTTGTTAATAGAAATGGTCAAGTTATTTACTGAAAGAATTGTCATTATTACTTTTAATGTATTTATTTTTTAAATAATAAGATCACAAACAGAATTATTAAAATAATAACAAAAAACCCATAGAAAAACTATGGGTTTTTTATTTTATAATTTAATTATACTCTACCACCAACGACCATTTTTTTGTGATGATTTGTTTTTTTCTTGCTGAATACCTACCTGCATGCTTGCCAATTGTTGGCTAAGATACATAACCATTGCAGGATCATGGCTATCTTTTTGCGCAATACGAACCACAATCTGGTAAAGTTCTTTTGAATCAAATTTTTTATCATCTTCGTTAAGTTGCCGTTGTAATGCATAATCCGTTTTTTGAAAATTTTGTGTTTCTGCAATTAATGTATCAGTATCTTCAGCACTAATTTGTTTTACTTTCATATGATACTGCCTTGCCAATGTTTGTAAGAAAGCCCTTGCACGTTCATACCGTTGTTTTTCGAGTAATTTACCCATGCTTCCTTCAAATTGTTCACGTTGTTTCAACTGCCACTTGCGGATATTAAGTATAACAGTAGCATGATTTTCACCTTTTTTGACAGCCTGTTCTGCGCCAGAAATTATAAATTTTAATCTGCTATCAAAAATATTTCCTCCTTCTTTTTCTGTAATGCCAATTTTTGTTTTTGGTGAAAATATTTCTTCAACTACATCTGGATCTATACAAGGATGCTTTTTTGCTTCTTCAGTTACGTATTGTAATAACGTTTCAATACTTTTTTCTTGGGTAGGCTTCTTAAGAGACCGTTTAAGTTCCTCTTCTTCTTCATTTTGTTTTTGCATTGAATGAGTCAATTTTTTATTCTGTTTCATTGATGAAGATTTTGTATTGGAATCTGGTTTTAAATGTAAAACACCAACCAAAGCTTCACCTTTTGCCGACTCTTTAGTATTTACCTGAATACAAAAACAATACGGCACTAAAACTAACAATACTACTCTCTTTATTGATTGTTTTTTTTTGTTCATTTTTTTCCCTTTTTAATAGAAAAGATAACAAGATTATAGCAATATAATAAAAAGAAAAAAAAAGATCAAAAATAAGTTAATTTATTTAATAACTCTCAGATACTCAGTTAATGATATAATACCATCCTCTGCTTTATTTTTGCCATCATGGGACAATGTTCTCATACCATCGACTCGAGCTTGAGAATAAATGGTGTCAAAAATAGGTTGCTTTACAATAAGTGAGCGCAATGAGGTTGAAATTGGCAATAATTCAAAAATACCAACACGACCCTTATAGCCTAATTGATCACAACTATTACATCCATTACCTTGATAGACCTCATGAGTAATTTGTAACCGATCAAGTAATTGTTTGTCTGATTCTATTATCATAACTCGACACATTGGACAAATTTTGCGTGCTAACCGCTGGGCAAGAACACCAATTAATGCCGCATTAATCAAAAATGGCTCAATTCCCATATCCATTAATCGCATTACAGCACTTGGTGCATCATTCGTGTGTAATGTACTCAATACTAAATGACCAGTTAATGCTGCTTCAATAGCAATACGGGCTGTCTGTTTATCTCGAATTTCACCAATCATTAAAATATCAGGATCTTGTCGTAACACAGAACGTATACCACTTTCAAATGTAAATCCAACACCCGGATTAATTTGTGCTTGCGTAATACCTTGTAACGAATATTCTATAGGATCTTCTAAAGTTACAATATTTTTTTCTGGATCATTCAATAATACAAGTGCTGCATAAAGAGTAGTTGTTTTCCCTGATCCCGTAGGACCCGTCACTAACAGTAAACCATTTGGACGCGAAATTAATTGCTTAAACTTCTGCAATACATTATCTTCAAATCCCAAGTTATCAAGAGAAACAGTATGCATACGGTGATCTAAAATGCGTACAACCATTTTTTCCCCATACAATGAAGGAAAAGTAGAAACACGAACATCAATTTTTTGCATTGTCGATGAAGAAAATGATACTTGAAATTTTCCATCTTGTGGAATTCTTTTTTTTGCGATATTCATATGAGCAAGAACTTTTAATCGAGAGATAACTTGCAGCATCAAAGATTGGTTTATTGATGTTTGATCAAGAAGAACACCGTCAATTCGAAAACGAACACGTAATTGATCATACATTGGCTCTAAATGAATATCTGATACTAGACGATTAATAGCTTCGTGTAAAAGATTGTCTACTACTTGAACAGCTTCTTGTTCTTGCGTATGCATAGAATCCACTATTTTCCTTAAAAATTATTCCTCTTCCTCATATTCTATGAATTCTTCTTGTCCCCCTTCTTCTTCCATCTGTTTTTCTTCTCTTCTTAACTGCTGTTCTGTACGTAAATCTGGATAATCTTCTGTTAAAGGATTACGGTCAAATGGCTTGTCATAAAATTCCCTTACGGCCTCAACAATATCACGGCAAATACCAACACGAAATCGAATATCATAATCAACGTATTCGCCAATACGCTGCAATAAGGAGTTAACTGGCTCACTTGCAACTACAACTATAATATTTTCATCAAGCTCTACTGGAATACATGCATTGCGAGTTAAAAAATCTTCTGGAAACATATGCAAAAGATGAGTATCAAAAAAATATCCAATAACATCAAATCCTGGAACTTCATAATAGGCTGCAAGTGCTTCAAGCAAATCTGCCTCATCAACAAGACCTTCTTCAAGAAGAAAATCATCGAAAGTTTCTTTTGATGATTCTTTAAATGCTTTTTGCATTGCTTTTGATTCCTCTTTAGAAATCGTTCCTTGATCCATTAATATTGCTAAAAGTTTTTGGGTAAAAGTATCTTGCTTCTTCACATTTTTTCCTAACCAACTTTTAATCCTGCTAAAAAGCCAACAACAAAGCTAAGAGAAATAATGAGATTTGCTTTAACCCATTCCCAACTTAGTAGTAATAAATTATCACCAACCATTCCTGTCGGTTGTGTTCCCATAAGCTCATGAATTTTTGGCCAATTAAAAGTAATAAACACAATGTTAAATTGTTGTAAAGCAAAGCAACCAGCAATAAAAAGAATTAAAAGTATAATATATTGGCTATGCTTTTTGAACAAAAAACCAGTTAAAAACCCAATGCCACCATATAGCAATACATCAATAATAATATTTCTTGATGTCCAAGCTTTGTCAGCTAGTTTATCAAACTGAACCCGTTCCTTTAATGTATCAACCCAACCGCTCGGTACTTGGGCAGTTTTTTGTATTTCCCCATTGCCAGCCATATTCATTCCTCTTTTCTTTTGAAAATTTTATAAAAAATAAAAAAAATTCTTCTTCCTTTTAGTATAAAAAATTTAAAAAAAAATAAGCAAGAAAAGAGAGGAAGTGTCTCCACTTCCTCTCTTTTTTACCCAAATTTAACAACTAAAAACTATTTAACTAAAGCTTTTAGAGCCTTACCAGGTTTAAATTTTGGGACTTTTTTGGCAGGTATGGTCATTTTTTTACCAGTTGCAGGATTTATACCCACACGACTTTGTCTTTGCATCACTGAAAAAGTACCAAAGCCGGTCAGCACAACTTGCTTACCTTGTTTTAATGCATTACTCAGTGTTAATAACAACGATTCCAAACATTCTTTACAAGTTGATTTAGACAGCTTTGTATTTTTTGCCATCTGCTCAATTAACTTTGCTTTGTTCATAAATATCCTTTGCTGATTAATCTATGGTAAAGCAAACAAAAAACAAAACTAGTACTTATTTGGTACATTAGCCATAGAATCAATTTTGTCAAGTATCTTTTTATCAAATAACCTATTTAACTGGTGCCGAGAGCCGGACTTGAACCGGCACGGACAAAAGTCCGAAGGATTTTAAGTCCTTTGCGTCTACCTATTCCGCCACCTCGGCCTTCCATTCTTCAATGGAGGCGGCACCCGGATTCGAACCGGGGAATCGGGGTTTTGCAGACCCCTGCCTTACCGCTTGGCTATGCCGCCAACCGATATGCTCATTATGTCAATTTCATTTTTTGTACTAAATCTTCTGTGCTTAATACCAATAATTCATTTGATTGTAAAATTGGTTTACCTACTTGCTTTTTTAAATAAGAGGCTTTACTTGGCCCTTCTACTGGCAACCCTTTTTGATACCATTCTGCAAGACCTGCTTCATAAACATAAACATGTTTACAGCCAAATGATTTCAATTTTTTTGCCGCGAATTCACTTGTTGAGCAAAGATAATTACTACAATAAACAACAACTTCCCTGCTTTTGTCAATTTTGGCAGCAAATTCTTCAAGTCCATCAAGCATTATATTGATTGATCCTTTTATATGACAGTCGTTAAATGAATCTTTATCTAGCACATTAACTATCATTAAATTATCATCTAAATTCTGCTCTTTTTGCTGTCCTGACCAACAAGCCGAAAGAAGTATACAACCAAAAAAAATACTAATTTGTTTCAATTGTTTTTGCACTAATTACCTTTCTGTTTATCTTAGGCATTTTAAATTTACCATAAATGAGCCTTTCTGCAAGGATTTTTAGCTTTATGTACTTTTAAAGAAATTTTCTAGAAATTACTAAAGCAATCCTTCTCCTCCCATTATATCACGCAATTCATGTATCTCCATTTCGCGAATGTCTGCTTTTTGCTTTTCTGATCGTTGAATAGGGGTTCCAATATAGTCTTGCATGCAAGCACCTTCTAAGGCAAATCCTGCATGATACCATTCATTCATGCCACCTTCATATGCCCAAACATTTTTAAATTTCATGTCATGCAATAGTTTCCATGCTTTTGCGCTTACTGGACATTTATAACTTGCACAATACACAACAATTGGCGTATCTCTATCAAGATCTTTTGCATAGTCTGCTAATTCTTCCATCGGCACATTAATAGAACCTTTAATTCGACAATCATGATAGTATTTTGACGATAAAACATTAATAACTAACAATTTTTTTTCTCTCATGCTACTCCTTCGTTTAAAATAATAGGCTATATCTTTTTAACTTTATATTTATGATGTTTTTTATTGCAAAAATTTATCTATTTTTATTAAAAAATTATTTAATGTATTCGTTGAAAAAATCTATCCCAACGAATGCGTTGCCAAAAATTAATTGGATGCTTAATTAAATCGAAAATCCACCATGCTTCATCACTATCAATTGACCAAATGCGAAATATAATTTTTCCATGAATATGCTTTTCCTTAATTGGACCAAGCACACGACTATCACTACTATTACGTCGATTATCGCCCATTACCCAATATTCATCTGGGCCAAGAGTAACTGAAAATTCATCTGATCCATTCCAATAATTTTTACCGACATGCAAAGCAGAAGGTGGATATGTTGGCTTTCCTGGGTCTTTTAATTCAGGATTTCCAAGTGAATTCCGGATAATACGATTGGGAACAATACGGTAAAATGGTTGTTGATTGAAAGAAACTTTCGGATCATATGAACGATACATTGAGGTTTCTCCCCACTGTTGCATCATAACTTTATTAATTATTGCCTCATTAACCTGCCCATTTTTTCGAATAATTTTTTCTAACTCTATTTCAAATTGCTCCCGCAACATTTCGGGGTCTTGCTTCCAAACATGTATTAAAGGATACTTATTTAAATATGGCTCATCTAATTTTTTCCCATTACGATAGACAATTGGTTTATCATCTTCAATCACCCCTTGCATTTGATCACCTGGCATACCAATAATTCGCTTTGTCCAATTAGCCGGACCCCACACATATTGTTGAAATAAAGCAACAATTTTATTATCCGAATAAATAAACCCTGGCTCATTAAAAGCAATGATATCATTATGTTTTGGCTTTTTAACAAAATAAGAAAATTTATCAGCAAAAAATCGTTCACCAACTAGCATTGTTGTTTCCATTGAACCGGTTGGTACCTGATATAAGCCAAACCCAACGGTACGAATGAGGAAAACTATTAATAACAAAACAGTAAACTCACTAATAGTTGACAAAATTGTCGATTTTTTTTTTATTTGCTCCTGCACCATAATAATCCTTTAAACAAAATAGGCTCATCAATATTTTTCTATTGTACGTTATTCCCCTCTTTTCGCAATAAATTAGTTTGCATTCAAATTAATCCATATATAACAGGAAGATTATGAAGAGGGTCAACTTGTTTGCCATTTTTATAAACTTCAAAATGTAAATGAGATCCATCATTTCCATTTTTTCGAATAAATCCAGTTTCCCCAGCAGTACCAATAACGTTACTCTTTTTAATTTTTTGTCCTTTAGATACACAGATAGTATCTAAATGTGCATACCGTGTTTTAAAATTTTTATTATATTGAATAACAACGGTATTACCATAACCTGCAACACATTCTGCTTGAATAACATTTCCTGCATGAGCAGCTTTTATAGGGGTTCCTTTCATTGCCGCCATATCAATACCATAATGAAACCCCCATGATCCGTCTATTTTTTTCCGTGGGCCAAATAAAGAACTTAACCAAAAACTTTGTTGATCTATTGGCCAGGAACATGTAATTGTTTGTATTTTTTGTTTTTTCTTTTTTTGTTTTTGCTTAGAAAAATTACTTATTGTTATTTGCTCATTATAATCACACCACTCTTGTGAATCTATATATGGAAGCAAAAAATCCAATTCTTCTCCTTTAAAATATGAACACATCGATTGTTTCAAATATACTGGCTGTCTATTCACTACTATAA
>JBAVPH010000046.1:0-3182 GCA_049692855.1 Candidatus Babeliales bacterium
ATAAGCATTTGCTACGCGCAAAATAAGCTCTTCTGAAAGATGTGGTCCAATTAATTGAAAGCCAATTGGTAATTTATTTTTTGTAAATCCACATGGTATTGATATTGCGGGAATACCAGCCAAGTTCATTGGACAAGTAAAATAATCCTGTAAATCCATTTGTAATTTATCAACATCAAATGCACCAAAAGTAAATGCTGGAATTGGATGTGTTGGCATAACAAGTAAATCGACATCTTTGAATGCATTAATAAATTCTTGCCGAATAAGTCCTTGCACAATTTTTGCATTTGCATAAAATTCGCCCGTATGACCTGCAGAAAGCACATAATTACCCATCATAATTCGTGATTTTACTTCATCACCAAAACCAGCAGCCCGCGTATTTGTATACATAGTTGTTACTGTTTTTGCTTTTTTATCGCGCATACCATACCGTACTCCATCGTATCGTGCTAAATTTGAAGCAGCTTCAGCTCTACTTAAAATAAAATAGGCCGCTGTTGCATAATCCAATGTTGGGAGTGCAATTGGCTTAATAGTTGCACCAAGAGTTGTTAATTCTTTAATTGCTTCTTCAATAGCAACAACAATATCTGTATCCATGCCAGGTGCATTAAGAGCATTTTCAATAACACCAATACGTAGTTTGGGTAATGGTTGTTCCAGGCAGTCAACATAATCTTTTTTTTGAACTGGCAAACTGGATGAATCATTGGAATCTTGTCCCACGATAGAAGATAAAATTAATGCTGCATCATAAACACTGTGTGTAAAAATTCCGATTTGATCAAATGACGATCCATAAGCAACTAATCCATAACGTGAGACTAATCCATACGTTGGTTTTAAACCAACAATACCACACAACCCTGCTGGCTGCCGCACCGAACCACCAGTATCTGATCCCAGTGCCCATGGAACTAATCCAGCAGCAACTGCCGCTGCTGATCCTCCACTTGAACCTCCTGGTACCCGATTTATATCCCAGGGATTTTTTGTTTTTTTAAACGCAGATGTTTCAGTTGAACTTCCCATGGCAAATTCGTCTAAATTTGCACGGCCAACTAGAAAAGCACCCTCCTGTTTTAATTGCTTAATTACTGTTGCATCATAGGTCGAATGAAAACCATCTAAAATTTTTGATGCACAGGATAATCGGCGCCCTTTTTGACAGATGTTGTCTTTAATAAGACCTGGTATACCATAGAGACTACCTCCTTTACTAGTTTGCCGCATAATCGATTCATATTCAAAAATTTCAAGCGCCGAATTAATAACACTATCATGGGCCTCAAAGCGGCGCAGATAAAATGTTAATACTTCCTCAGCTGAAATTTCATTATTCATTAATAATTTTTTAAGTTCACGAATGGTAATAAATGGGTTCATAAGTTCCTTGCTGTTTTTTACTCGTTGCCTTCTAAAATCATCGGAACAACAAAATAGTTGCCCTCTCGTTCCGGTGCTTGGGCAAGAATTGATTCATTATCGGTTGGAATAGCAATATCTTCTCTAAAAACGTTCACATTTTTATTTGTTGGTTGTTGTACAGTTGCAGCTACTTCTTTTACTCGTTCTGCATAGCTTAATACCTGTTCAATTTGTGATATAAAAGATTCCACCTCATCTGTATGGATATCGAGCTGTGACATACGCGCAATTTTTAAAATTTCTTCACGGGTAATTTTTGTCATAATTCCTCTTAGTTATTCATTGATGAAATTTTCCAATCATCTCCACGAAATCGATTAATATAAACAATACTCATTAGGGCATTTCCTAAATAAAAAGAACCGTATACTAAAATAAACTTCAGTGTTTGGTCCTGCATAGTTAAGTGTGACAAGAAATAGGATAATGGGATAAAATAACAGAATACGATTACTAAACGTACATGCATAACAATGCGCATACTACCAGTTCCACGTGTTGCCCCAGAAAGAATCAATTGCAGTAAATCAAAAAATGCCAAAATACTTAAAATAGGAAAAGCACGAGCTGCAAGCTCCGTAAATTCTCCCTTTTTATCAAACAGTTGAATAATATATTCTGGCCAACAAGAAAAAAGAATAAGAACTGTTCCAACAATAATAGAACATATAAAAATAATTTTTTTTATATTTCCTTTGATTCCTTCCCAATTTTGAATGCCAAAGTCATTACTCACTAAAAAAGTAATAACATGCGCAAATGCTGTTGCTGGTATAATTGCAAACCGTTCCATATCTTTAACCACACAAAATGCTGCTAGGCCACAAGTACCCATTGAAGCAATCATCTTTCCTAACCAAACATATGCTAATGCAACTGCTGCTTTGTCAAGAACAACTGGCCAACTTAAATGTAATAATTTTTTTACATATGATACATCATTGAATACAGAAAATAATGAAATACCATATTTTCTGTTCTTATTATCAAATATAATATAGCACAACGCGACAAAAAACATAAAACCATATTGCAATAGGGAGGCTATCGCAGATCCTTTTAATCCCATTGCTGGAAATCCCCATTTACCAAAAATCAATGCATAATCAAAAAATATAAAAATAATTGCACCAGCCATAAAAATCTTCATTGGCGTTTTGGTATTTTTAATACCGCGTAAAAAACCAATCAGTGCAAAATAGACAAACATAAATAAAACACTAATGGCACGGAGTTGTAAAAAAGGTACCCCGAGCGAAATGACTTCCTCAGATACGCCGTACCAAAAATAAATCCAATAAGCACCATTATAAAGTGCTAAAAAAAATAAAAAACCAACAACACAGGTTACCCAGAATGCGTCACGAATTGTTCTTCCAACAAAATGATAGTCATTTCTTCCATTAAATTGACCGCTCAAGACAACGGTCCCAACTGAAAGTGCTTCTGCAATTTTGATAACTAAATGCACAAAATTGTTTGTTACTCCCAATGTTGCATAAGTTATTGTAGACTCTAATTGGCCGATAAATGTTGCATCAAGCCAAAATGGAAGAGCATATAAAACAAGATTCGTTATGTATTCAAAAAAAAAATAATTCAAAATAGTATAATAACTTTCACCATGCTTTATATTAGTTATACTAGCGACATAATTTGCAAGTAAACCTTTTTTCATGGGACTCCTTCACTTGTTTTTCCAATTACACTTTATTCATAATCTAACTTTGCGAATAAGTATAAAGAAC
>JBAVPH010000047.1:0-9262 GCA_049692855.1 Candidatus Babeliales bacterium
CAGTAATATCATTAAATGAGATTGGCCAACCCCAAATTTTAGCTATAACAATAAAGCCAATAAAACTAAAAATAAGAAATGAAGCAATAATTAATAATCCAAACCATGATTTTGCATAAGTAAATCGTTCACGAACAACCGCATCATCAGAAATAAAAAATACATAAGAAACGGCACGTTTAAATCCGTCATATAACCAAAGTAAAGCTTTTAACACTAGCGCTGTATAAATAAAACTGGACAACAAATACAAAAGAAGACGACCAAAGCCAACGTAGGGATTGCTCATAATAATAATGGCAATCACAAAAATTAATAACAAATAATAATAAGTGCCAACTTGAGTGCGAATCCATCGCCAAAAATCTGTTTTTTGTGGAATAACACTTAAAATTTGTTCTTTTGTTATCAAAAATATCAATGATATTTGGCAAATAATAAAGTTGACAGCAAGTAAGATTCTTGGCAATTCTGATCGGTAATAACTTGATAACATAAATGCTTGCCGGAAAAAAAATATAACAATAGTAGCATATAATAATGTAGAAACAATTAAATAAAATCTTCGCTGAAAATCCTGTGCTAATAAAATGTAATTATATTGCTTATTAAGCTTCATTCCCAAACGCATAAAACGATATGAAAAATATAATAAATATGGAATTGATATTAAATAAAAAAGTATATAAAGATAAGGATCAGGAACTATTTGCAATAATATCCAACCAACAATCCAAATGATTATTCCCACCGTATGCATACTAATAAAACGGATTATCGTCGCAGATAAAAATAGGACTACACGTAACAATCCCCGATAACCAATACTTTTTGAAAACAGAAAATTCGTTATTGGTTTTTGATACCGTTTGAGTAACAAAAAACCAATAATCCAGATTACTAATTTTAAAATAAGAATAAATACGTTAAATAATGAGGAGAAAAATTCTGTAATATTACTAATAAAAGTAGTAAGAGTAAAACGGAGAACATAAGAGCGAATATCTTTTAAAAATACGAATACATCTGGAACAATATTTTTTACTCCTTGCCATGTTATCGCATATTCAGGACGATACCAAATTGTACTTGCTTGCAATTCCCCAATAATAAAATCAATAAGCCGTATTCGACTATTAATTTCATTTATTATTGATGTATAAACACCAGTTAATTTAGTGAGTATATCAACTTGTTTATTGACATAACCTTCTGCCCGATTAAGAAATTCTTCAAATCTACTATATTCACGTAAATTATTTTTGAAAATCATTGCTTTTTTTTCTTCAGCACCCTTGCGAAGATTTTTGATGTTATCCAGAATATTTTTTAATGAATTAAGTGAATTTGCTATGGTGTTAGTTTTTTCTCTATAAACAAGAAGCAATGCAGTTGCCTTTTCTCTTTTCCTTTCGTATTTCTTTTTTTCTTGCGTTACTTCTTCTTCTGAAACAAATTTACGTCCGGCAACTTTATAGTATGTCTCTTTTACCTCAGACCGCGATAATTGATAATCAAATTTTTCATCTTCTAACGTCATTTGCGCGTCCAAGAGATTCAACTCTTCGTTAAGTGCTTGCAGATATGAATTTAAAACCCCTACTTGCGCCAGAGCAAGATAGGATGTTATTGTTTGTTTTGGTTCCTTGCCCCATTCATCAACTTCACGTCCAAGCTCTACATTAAAGCGCTTAGAAAGATCGCCAAGTTCTTTTTCTCTTATCTTTTTTTGTTTAGCAATTCTTTCTCTTTCTTGCCTAATTTTTTCTTTTTGAGAAAAATAACTTTGTTGTTCTTTAATCAATTCATCTTTTGCAAAAGCAACATCTGCCTCACTTACGCGAATTGATGGCTTAATAGCGCGTAAATGATCTTTCAACATATCAAGCTGTACTTTTGCAATAAATAATTGCAACTCAACAAAGGAAATTTTATATATTACTTCTTTAAATTGGACCTCATTTAATTCATTTTTTAATTTAAAAAGCTGTTCTTCGAGCTCTAATAAATCAGTCTCTTGTTGGACGTCCATACCAAAACCAAAATTTTCGATAGGCAATGAGGTAATTTCTTTTAATTTTTGTCTACGTTTTTCATATTCTTGTTTTGTTGTCGTTATAGTATATTTTTTACTTTCAAATTCAGCACGGACATTTTTTTCTCGATCAGCCAGCTGATTTACTAACCTCTCTTGATCTAAAATTTCATTATTTAATTTTTGTAAATCTTCAAATGAGTAATATAAACGCTCTTGCAATTTATGTTCTTTTTTAAATTTTGAAAAATCAGGATCATCCAAAAATTTTTTAAGTTCTTTAATAAAATTAGTAATAAGAGAAATGAGTTCTTCGCGAGCCCGCTGTGTCTCTTTAAGAACTTGATAGGTTTCTTTTAAAATAGTTAATTTTTTATTCAGATAATCGTCTTCTGGATTTTTATTCAGTTCACGTTCTACTGAAATAATAAAATTTTTTACCTCATCAATTTGCTGCGTAAGTTCTTCGGAAATTGTTTTTTCAGATTTTGTTAGCTCAGTTAATTCACTTTCTAATTCTTTAAGCTGTTTTTCTTTTTCTGCTTGAACGTCAACAAAAAACTTACCACTATTAATAAGCTTAATATCAGCAAACCGCTCAATAAGGCCTCCATAAGCATTTAACCAAATGCTCGTAATTAAAATAATTAAAGCGTATCTTTTCCTATTATTCATCATAATTATTTTCATTTAAAAAATGCATTGTTTTAAATTCTTTACTCACTGGGTATTGTATTACACAATATTGTAACCATTTTGGCAGTGCTTTCTTGCAGTTTAAATCTATTATCCCACTATTTAGGTTGTCAATAGGTGTTACTATTAAATAAGAAAAACACTTCTTACAAATAGTATCATATTCTGCGTAGACTCCCAATGTTGTTAATAGCTTAAATAAAAATATTATTTGCAATAACCTATTTTTCCATTGTTTTTCAGTCCGATAAAGAAATTCAAACAATTCAAATACTCCCCTTACACAACTACCAATTGGCACAAAATAATAACTCAATTCAAAAATGTGATGCAAAAATAAAAGATCTTCTTGTGCAAGAAATAGTGGCATATAAGTAGTTTGTATTTGGTTGAGAAAAAACCCACTTCCTGCCGGTTGCATTGTGTATTGTACAAAAGCACCAATAGTTACTTCAGCACGTGTAATACCTTCTATTCTTCCTAATTGTTTATCAAGAACCGCTACTTTGTTTTTTGTTTTATCGCGTTTTAAAATTATGCCAATATAATCTTCCATCTAACCCCTCTTTTTTGTTCGACATCTGTGACTAAACAAATAATGGTGATCTATTTATCCTATCGTACGAAACATAATCATGCTAGTCTTTCTGCAAAAAATTATCATACCTTTACTTTTTAACTATAGTTACCATAAAATTAAGTTAAGAAATTCATTAATCATTACGGTGAGAAATAATATGAAAAAAAATTATTGGTTATCATATTTCCTCATTATCTTTATTTCATTGTCCTCTCTGAGCACTCTCAACACCAAACCACCCCGTTTAACAATTATTTTCATCGTCGATCAACTTCCCTACCAAACGCTTGTTAATCTCTACCCACATTTGAATGGTGGACTAACATTTTTTATGGATAATGGTATCAATTATGTAAACACTTTTGTTCCTCATGCACGACCAGCAACGGCGCCTGGGCATGCTGGCCTAAGTACCGGAACTTACCCCAAAGATCACGGTATCATTGATAATGAGTGGTTCGATAAAAAAACAAAAAAAATGGTTAACGCTGATGATGCTACAGCAACAAATGCCGCAGTTTTTTCACCAAATGGCACCTATGATTATGGGAAATCAGCACAGTACATGATGGTAGATGGTATTTCTGATCAATTTATCTTGCAATCAGAACCAGATGCTCCTCATTATGCTCTTTCTATTTCATTAAAAAGTAGGTCAGCCGTTACCACTGCTGATAAATTAGGAAAAGCAGTTTGGTTCGATGGAAAAACTGGCTTTTTTACTTCAAGTAAAGCTTATTTTAATGAACTCCCTGCATGGATACAAACATTTAATCAACAAAAAAAAATTAACCAATTAAAAAAAGTAGAATGGAAACTTGTTTATCCACTGAGTAACCCTGCATATCGCTTTAATCATATCATTGATTATACCTATATAAATACAAAACATGCAGTTCGACTTGCAGGACATATGCTTCCAATTGAAAAACAAAAAAGCTATCCCTATCATTTTTTTGAAAAAACACCGCAGGCAAATCAATTGATTCTTGACCTGGCCCAAGAATGTATAACGACCTATTTAGATAAACACCCTCAATCGCATCTTTTACTCTGGGTCTGCTTGAGTAGTTTAGATTTAGTGGGGCATAGCTACGGACCTGGACGGCTTGAAATCATTGATATGTTGTATCATTTAGATCAGCAAATAAAAAATTTTATTAAAGATATACAGAAAATAGTTCCCCCACAAGAAACTCTTTTTACCCTCACATCAGATCACGGCTGTTCTCCTTTAATAGAATCAGTACATCATCAAGGAATCAATTTTGCGCAACGAATAGATCAGCAACAATTCATTAACCGAATCAATACCTATGTAAAAAAGAACTATAACCTCAACAATCTTGTGCAGGCACTGCAACTGCCTAACCTTTACCTTGATCAAACATTGTTAAATTCTTTGCCTCCCGAAACGCAAACAAAGCTTATTGCTGATCTTAAAAATTTTCTACGCCAACAAACAGGTGTTAAACAAGTCTGGACATTTGATGAGTTATATAATTCTTATTTTTCAGCCAATCAAATTGAAAATTATTTTAAAAATCAACTATTTTTAGGGCGCAGTGGCTCAATGATTATGCAAATGTACCCCTATGTTTATGTCACTCCTTATACCAATGGAGCAGACCACCTCAGCCCATACAACTATGATACGCATGTCCCTCTTATTTTTTATCAACAAGAAAAATTTGAGCAGAAAAAAATAATAGAAAAGGTATGGTCATTGCAACTGGCTAACTCATTAGCACAGATACTCGCCATACCCAAACCATCCGCTTCAACATTTGGTGTATTACCAAAATTATTTGAATAATTTTGTTTTAACATTAAGAAGCAGAGTTATTTTAGATTTGCTATTGATCAGTTCCAGGAGGAGAATCACTTATAGCTATTACAGAAATAATTGTAGCTAATAATAATAATGCATTTGCATGATTAAGAGCAAATTAATAAGTTTACTAATTTTCAACATTATGTTCTTGTTAGCTAATATGATTCGGAGGACCATCGCCCACTACTATCATAAGAAAAGCTAACATTAAAAATAATAATTTATCTACATAATTAAAAATAAATTTATCAGTTTTCAAGGTTATATCCTTATTAAGTTTATTAAAAAATAGTATAATTATGATACATTATATTATTTATTAAAAAAACAACCAACTTATAATAAGTTACAGCAAAAAGGACGAAGCATGAATTTTTTAGCTGATATTGAATCAATCATTGGTAATCATTTTTTTGTACTCATTACTATAATTAGCTCCCTTTTATTAAAATTGTTGCTCATAATTCTTACTAATAGCCAATTAGTAAATACTCGAGAAACAAAACTTCTTCGATTTCTTTTATTAATAATTCTGGGATCAAATATACTTTCAGACATTTCATGGATACAAGAACTACTCCAAAGCATGTCTATACTTACAATAAATCCTCACATTAAAATATTCATTGGTCGTATTGCATGGGGTTGTGTTAGTATTCAATATCAAGGCTTAGCACTATTTCTTGAAATATTAGCAACACATAAATTAAAATTGAATATTCATCAAAAATTAAGCTGTATTCTCACAACAATATTTATGATTTTTCCAACAGGAGCAGCTTTTTTCTATTTCAATCATCCAGGTCCATTACAATTAATATTTTTTATAAATCATATTGCGCTTGCATATTATGCGTTATTTTTATTGCCTTACACCTTATCTATCACATTACGCAAAATTAAAACAGAACAATTGCCTCACATTTTAGTTAAGCAGCTTAAAATAATGTACTGCCTCATCATTCCTCATCTAATTAGTGATATTGTACAATCATTTCCTCTCAGACTGCATGAATTAAACTGGGCAACAAATAGTTATGCATTAGTAGCTCTTACCGCAATCTTGTTACCCATCGGACTATTCTATTGTGCACGCAAAATAATGGGACTACGCTTCTTGAACCTTCATAGCAAAGTACATGCATTACCAAAAGTAGACTTTATCGATAATTTTAAATTAATTTTAGAACAACTTGATAATGCAGTTAGCACACATGAACTGGAGCTTATCACGCAAAGTTTTTTTAAAGAAGCATTTGCTATTCCTTTTAAAAAAACAAAATTATATTTACGGCCATTTGAAGCTCCTTATCAACCACAAGAGCGCCATTATAATACACACGAGAAAGTAGAAACATTTGTTAATACAAATGAACAAGCAGCTACTGATACTTTTAAAAAAATGGAAATTCTTATTTATGATGAGATTAATTTTAGCCATTTTTATGATCAAGCAGTTACAAACAAAAAATTATTAACTTTCTTAACAAACATTAAGGCAGATATATTTTTACCAATTTATGAAAAAAATACTCTTCTTGCCTATGTTATTGTCGAACGTGATGCACGGAATAAAGAATTATACAATAGTGCAGAGCAGAGTGAAATGGCTATGTTTGCCGGCTATTTACAAAAAACAATTTGCTTACTCTACAAACAAAGTATTGAGCTACTTATTGAACAAAATAACTGCCTCACGCAAAAACAAGAAGTTTTAAAAAAGGAATTACATTTACGCCATCAAGAAAAAAATCAGTACCAGGAAGCAGTACAATCCTTTTTATATAAAGATACAAATCAAATTGGCCTTATTTTTTACAAAAATAATCGTTTTACATTTGGCAATCAAGCAGCAAAAAACTTTATCCCTATTGATATTAATACAGAAGTTGGCCACCCATTGACACAAAAAATTAAAGGTGCTACCAAACAGGTAGCAGACTTTCGATCACCACAAACTGTTTTTTCTAAAGACGAAAAAGGTGATACTATTACCCTTGCCATTATTCCTCATCTTGAACCTGACAGTGTTGTTATTGTTGTTTCTTATGCCGATATTCCAACTCTATTAAAACAAAAAATAAGTCTTTTAAAAGATCCAAATCAATGGGATTATTTGTTATATCTGGAAACAACGCAATCTGGCAGGCTAATTAATCAACTCATTCCAGGCAATACCCATCTTTTGCTTAACTTCAAAATTAAATTTTTACAAGCAGCCTTGAGTAGAAAAGCAGTTTTACTTGATGTCGCTCAAGAAGATGTAATACCAATGGGTGAATTGCTTCATCAAATTAGTTTACGAGAGGAACTGCAAGTATTTAATTTAAAAGGCATATCTGATACGCTCACTATGGCAACTAAATTATTTGGCATTAATCAACTTTTTGGTACAAAGACTAATGAACAAGAAATACTTGCAAAATTAGATCAGCATGGCACTCTTTTTATCACTGATATTCATTTATTAAACTTAACATGCCAAGAATATTTAGCAGAATTTATTCGTTACGGCTCCTATCGTGTTTACAAAAGTGAAGAACGTAAACGCAGCAATGTACGTATTATTTGTTCGAGCAATCAAGATCTTGCACGCTTAGTAAAAGAAAATAAATTTTCAAAAGCGTTGTTTGAAGAACTCCAAAGCGTTAATCTCAGCATGCCACCACTAGCAAGTTTGTCAGAAACAGAACTACACACATTGGCAGATGGCTTTAGTGAACAAACATTAGCAACAAATGCCTTCAAAAATTTGTTAATTTTAACAGAAAAAGATAAGAACAAGATTACAAAAGAACAACCCGCAAGTTTGCAAGAACTCAACAAATATGTCACGCAAATTTTAATGAAAAAAGCAGAAAAAAAGAATATCCAAGAAGAAACAACGACCTTTGGGCCTGTCTATGAGACAGAGAATACAGAATTATTAAGAGCAGCACGTTTAGGGAAATCCGCATTAAAAGACAAAAAGATTATGACCATGTTGTGGGATAAGTTTGAAAAAAATCAAAATAAAATTGCTGAATTTCTCGGTGTAAATCGCTCAACCATCCACCGCCGCTGCAAACTTTATAATTTGATATAAAAAATGCCCTTCGACACATTGCACTCCGTGCAGCACTCACACGTCCGAAGAAGTATTAACAAAGACGAAGGGCGAACGGGTAGGATAATTAAGAAGAAGAGTATTTGGTTACAAGCCAATATCTTTTAAAAATGCTTTGTTGTTTGGTTCTCTTCCCAAAAAGGTACGCAGTAGCTCATTTGGATCTTGACTACCCCCTCTACCAATTACTTCAATAATATATTTTTGCCCGATTTCTGGATTTAATAAGCCATGTTTTTTAATCTCATCAAAGAGATCAAGCGCAAAAACTTTTGACCAGAGATAACCATAATACTTTGCACCATACTCAGTTAAATGCCCAAATGAGGTGTAAAAATGGTTTTTAGGATTAAATAATATTTCAGCAACTAACTGCTCATGCAGTTGCTTCATTAATTGATATGGATCTTTCTGTTCGCCCTCTTTGTAATAATCAAGAGCAAGCAGTGATAGATAGCCTTGCTGCCGTACAAAACTCCCCGATGTCAATTTTTTAAGTTTTAATATTTTATCAATCAGCTCATCCGGCAATGGTTCACCTGTTTTGTAATGACCACTAATTTTTTTCAATATATCTTTATCCCATAACCATTCTTCCAACATCTGTGATGGTAATTCCACAAAATCAGTTTTTGTGTTTGTTCCCGCAAATGATGCGAGCAATGTTCTACCAAGTAGAGCATGTAATGCGTGGCCAAATTCATGAAAAAAGGTATTAACATCATTACGGGTAAGCAATGATGGTTTTGTTTCCGTTGGTTTTGGGAAGTTTGCGATTACAATAGAAACAGCAGGGATAGATTTACCATCTTTATAGACGGCAGGTACCACGGTTAAATGAGCCGCATGATTATATTTATTTGAGCGCGGATACAAATCAAGTAATAAAGTTCCTAATAATTCCCCATCTTTACTTACTCTTACTGCTTTTACTGTCGTATCCCACAAACCTACTGCAGGCACTTCTTCAAAATCTACCCCTAAAAACTGATGATAAATATCAAGCAACTC
>JBAVPH010000048.1:0-8368 GCA_049692855.1 Candidatus Babeliales bacterium
TGATAATTATTTTGCAACAATAATAATGAAATTGAGATATTTTCATGATCGATCTTGGCTTATTAAGAGAAAAACCTGATTTTGTTATTTCTTTGTTAAAAAAGAAAGAGCCTTCATTTGATATACAATTGTTAATTGATCTAGATAAAAAACGGCGGGAACTTCAAATAGCTGCTGAATTACTGCGCCATCAAAAAAATGAACTTTCACAGCAAGCAAAAAATGGTATTACCCCCGCATTACGTTCTCAGTCAATTGATATTGGCAAACAATTAAAAGAAAAAGAAGCAGATCTTAAAAAGGTTGAAGAAATATTTCATGAACATTATTTGCGTTGCCCAAATATTATTGCACGAGATGTCCCAGCAGGAGGAGAAGAAGCTAATCAGGTCATTCGTGAATATGGAAAAAAAATATCTTTTTTGTTTCCTATAAAAAATCATGTTGAATTAGGAGAAGCATTAGGCTGGTTTGATTTTGAAACAGCAACAAAAATTGCAGGTAATAATTTTGCATTATATAAAGGAGATGCAGTCCGATTATTGTATGCATTAATATTATTTATGTTAAAAAATAATACGCAACATGGTTATCAAGTAGTTTCTCCATCCGTCTTAGTGAATGAAGCATCTCTTGAAGTGGCAAGTAATTTTCCAAAATTTAAAGATCAAGTATATAAAATTACAGAAGATAACTTGTATTTAACGCCAACTGCAGAAGTTAATTTGGCAAATTTATATAGGAATCATATTTTTATGGAAAATGAATTGCCTGTACGGCTGACTGCATGGACAAGCTGTTTTCGTCGAGAAGCGGGTTCTTATGGCGCGACAGAACGTGGATTAATAAGAATTCATCAATTTGAAAAAGTAGAACTATTTACTATTTGTGAACCAAAAGATTCAGCAAATGAATTAGAGCAAATGATTACTACTGCAGAATCTATTCTAAAAAAATTGGATCTCCATTATCGTATTGTTTTATTAGCAGCGCAAGAATGTTCATTTCCTTCTGCCAAGACGTACGATATTGAAGTTTGGTTGCCAGGACAAAAAGATTATTATGAAGTTTCTTCAGTAAGCAATTGTACAAATTTTCAGGCACGTCGCGGTAAAATCCGTTATAAAGAATCATCAAAAGGAAAAACTCATTTGGTTCATACGCTTAATGGATCTTCGCTTGCGTTACCGCGATTAATGGTTGCATTAATGGAGGTATATCAACAAAAAGATGGTTCTATAGTAATTCCTTCAGTCTTAAAAGAGACCATGTTTTTTTAACAAAAAAAGGCAGCTCATGCGGATAACAAAAGATGTTTTACGAAAAATTCAACATATAGAAATTTATACTAAACGGCTATTAAAAGGTACATTAATTGGTGATAGTCGTTCCGCTCTTAAGGGTACTGGCTTTGAATTTGATCAGATAAGAGAATACCAAGTAGGGGATGATGTACGGTCTATTGATTGGAATGCTTCTGCACGTATGGGTTCTTTATTGATAAAGCAGTATATAGAAGAACGCAGTCGAACAATATTTTTACTTATTGATATATCGCGATCAAGTTCTTTTGGTTCTACCACTTCGGGAAAAAGAGATGTTATTGCGCAAGTTGCAAGTGTTTTAGCGCTTGTTAGTGATTTTGGGAAAGATTTAGTGGGGCTTTTATTGTTTTCTGATGTTGTAGAGGAATATATTCCTCCTGGCCGTGGTGCATTTCATGTTCGTAAAATTATGGAGCTTCTTTTTTCTTATCAAGCAAAACAAGTAAAAACGCAAATTTCTGTTGCATTTGAACATTTATTACGCTTGAAAAAAAAAGATGCCATTGTCTTTGTTGTTTCTGATTTTATTGATAATCAATTAATAACATATTTACCACAAATAGCAGTTGCCTATGATGTTGTAGCTGTTCGTTGTTTGGATGATCGTGAACAAGAATTACCGCCAATTGGCTTTGTTGTTGCTCAAGATATTGAAACAGGACAAGTTGTTACTCTTGATATGCGCAAAAAATCAGCACTTCACCCTTCATTATTTTTAAAAAATCGATTGGTAAAGCAAGATAAATTATTTAAAAAATATGGCATTAATTTATTAAAAATTTCTCAACAGCATGATTTTGTTGGCGAGCTTATCCGTTTTTTTCGAAAAAGAATGCACTATTAGTGGAGAATGGCATGAAAATAGATGAAAAAACTGGATTATATAATAATTATGATATTTGGCACAAACCATTTTGGCAAACAACAACTTTTTATTGGGCAATGATTGCAGTCGCTACGCTGATTTTTATAGTAATTTGCTATTTTTTAATAAAAAAATATTTCTCATATAAAAAAAAGAAAATATTGCCGACTTGGCAGCGTTTATTGCAAGAATTGGAATCACAATGGACAATCGGTTTAATTAAGCCTGAACAGAGCAAAAAATTTTATCATCTGGTAACTGCAATACTCAAAAACTATTTGCAGGATCAATTTAATTTTTCTTTACATAGTAAAACTGACGATGAAGTAATTGCTTATCTAGCACAAAAAGAAGAAATAACACAGAAAGTATTAGAAAATATTCAAACTGTTTTTAAAGGAAGTATACTAATTAAATTTGCGAATGAACAGGCAATTCAAGAGCAAATTGAGCATGATTATAAACGCACTATTACCCTTATTAATGAGATGCAGAAAGAAAGAGAAGGTAATTAAACATAATGTCGTATAATCAAGATGCTTCTCCCCGCTCTTTATATATTCATTGGCCGTTTTGCCCATATCGTTGTCATTACTGTCCATTTATAGCGCTTGCATCGCATGATCAATTTATGGAACGGTATCATCAAGCATTAAAACAGGAAATTATTCAGTTTGGATTGCAGCAAGAGAAAAAATTGGTACTAGATACCCTTTATTTTGGAGGGGGAACGCCGAGCACCTATCCTAATGAGCTGCTACTTGACATGTTTGCTATACTAAATGATATCTTTATTATTCAACAAAATACGGAGATTACCATAGAGATTAATCCAGGAACAGTGAATCAGGAACAATTACAACTCTGGTCGAAGATAGGAATTAATCGATTAAGCATTGGCGTACAAAGCCTTAAGGATACGGTATTGCACAAATTGAATCGGTTGCAAAAAGCAGAAGATGTATACGTTGTTCTTGAGCAGGCGAAAAACATTTTTAACAATATTTCAATTGATCTTATTTTAGGGCTTCCAGGCGTAGAAGTGGATGAATGGAAAAAGATGTTGCATCAGGTTGTTACCTGGCCTATTACACATATTTCTATGTATATTTTAATGGTACATGATAGTACACCACTTTATTTTAGTATCAAAACCAAGAAAATAACGTTGCCTTGTGATGATGAAATAGTAGATCTTTATTATTGGTCACGAAATTTTTTTGCGGACCATGGGATACAACAATATGAAATTTCAAGTTTTTCTCGCATAAACTGTGAATCAAAACATAATGCTGTCTATTGGGATCGCAAACCGTTTAAAGGGTTTGGTTTAGGAGCATGTTCATTTGATGGTAAGAAACGATTGCAAAATGAAAAAAATCTTATCAATTATATGGAAGGCATTGAGAATAGTAAAGATATAACAATTTTTATGGAAGAATTAACAAAAGAACAAGTTCGTTTAGAAAAAATTATGCTCGGATTACGACGCTCTTCTGGAATAACGTGGGATGAACTTTTGATTGATCTATCAAGAGAAAAAGAAAAAAAATGTAAAGATGAAGTTGTGCACTTAAAGCAATATAATTTATTAAAGGAACATAATGGGCGACTACAACTAACGCCAGCAGGATTGGTGGTAGAGAACGATATTATTGCACGGCTCTCATTGTAGCATTATTTTCTTAGTTTATGTAGTTAACAAATAGTATTTTTAATAATTATAATTAACAAATGAGGTGATTATTTATGGCGAAACATGTTGGCGTGAAGTTACCGGAAGATTTATTGAATATTTTAAGAAAAGAAAAAACTATCGCGGTATTAGCAACTTTTTCTGAAAAAGGGTTGCCAAATACTACTCCAATTCAATGTATTTATCCGAAAGGCCTCGAAAGCATTTTATTGTCAATTCATAAAGACCATGTTGGGTATAAAAATATGGTATGGCAAAAAAAAGTAATGATTTGTTTTTTAGATGAAGGTAATGTTGCGTATAGTGTGCTTGGCCGTGCTGGTGTTGTTCGTGCACCATCATTAGTGCATCCGCTTATGAATGTTGTGCGTATTGATATCATTGATATAAAAAGTGATCGTTCTGTATTGACGAAAGTAGAGAGTGGGGTAGGCTGGAATTATGGTTCATGGGAAGCAGAAGAACTTTTAAAAGCATTGATGAATGAATTGAAAGAACTTTCTGAAATGCTCTAAAGAAAGGGAGCAATGCGTAGAATTAATAATATTATTGTAATAATTATGCTGTTGGCAAATATGGTAGGTGCGCAAGAAAAAGAAGAAGCAGAAAAAAAGGAAGAGGCTACCATAGAAGAAAGTAAATCGAATGAAGCGGCAGAAAAAGAAAAAGAGGCAGAAGAAGAAGTAGTAGTCGAAAAAGAAGAAACTGCTACACAAGAAGGTAAATCAGAAGAAGAGGTAGAAAAAGAAAAAGAGGCAGAAAAAGAAGTAGTAGTCGAAAAAGAAGAGACTGCTGCACAAGAAAGTAAATCAAAAGAAGTGACAGAAAAAGAAACAAAGGAACCAGTAATTGAAGCGGGGGAAGAAACAAAGCCGACATTAATAGAAATCATGCCAGAAAAATCTGTTGATAAATCAGCTGAACTTACGGAAGAAATAGAAGAAACGGGTATTGATACTATTGATATTGATGAGCCGCAGGGAAATTGGCTGTTCAAACGCATGTGGTGGGAACATGCTGAAGAACGCTATGAAAAAATTCGTGATCTTGTACAAAAAATATGGGAATCACGGATGAGTTTTTTCATTAAACGTAATGAATTAGACAAAATGATACTTGATCCTTTTTACATTTCTATTGGTCTTGGACAAGGTGAACTGCAGGAGATACTATCTGAATTAGTGGATCGTATTGAAAAAGAACGCCAAGAAGAAGGAGTTTTAAATCAAGCAGAACGTTTATTATTGGATCAATTGCAAGCAGAAAAACAAACATTGGAACAAACAAAAAGTGATGTTGAATTAATTAATCAATTAAACCAAGAAGTTGATCAAGCATTAAATAGACTGATGGAACAGATAAATAGAGTACGTGCTTATGAGCAAGAATCATGGGAATATTTTAAAGATATTGCTCGTGTATTAAATGATAAAAAGGCACGTGAATTATTTTTTAAAATTGATACTGCATTGCAAAATGTTAAAAGTGTTGATATTTATCTGCAGCAAGATTTTAGTCAACATTTTAATCAATTATTACAAAAAATAAATGTGCAGATAAATAAAGTGGTTGATACAATGCAAAAGCTCAAAGAAAAGGGTATTGATTTTAAAAAGCAAATTAATGTGACGGAAGAAGAATTACCATCACAAGAAAAAATGGAAGAAGAAGAGGAAGAAGAAGCGAAAAGTTGGGGCAAGCGGGTATGGGATAATATTGTTGCCGTTATTCGCTGGCCATATGATAAATTATTTGGCTCACAAGCAGCTGATACAAGTGATTAATAGAAATTTTGATACAATATAATTTTATTAATTCAAAATAATAATGATAATTTTTATAAAATAGTTGCAAATATATCAGTTTCAGCATAAGTAATATTTGAAAAGATCAATGAAATATGGTACATTTCAGGTGTTAATTATTGCCGAAGTGGTGAAATAGGTAGACACGCAGCTTTAAGGGGGCTGTGGGAGAAATCCTGTAGGGGTTCGAGTCCCCTCTTCGGCACCAGAAGGTGAGTATTATTAAAAAAGTGCTGAAATAGAAGGATTTTTATGAATTTTCCAATTCGACGGGTATTCTTTTCTGAATTAGTTTTTTGGCTTCTTTTTTGTGGAATAGGCCTTTATTTTCTCTATCCGTTGCGTAAATCATTGAGATTTGGCATTGATTTAGTAGGGGGTACTTATTTAACCCTAGAAGTGGAAGTTGAGAAGGCTGTTGATGCAGAACTTATTACGAAACTGAAAGGTATTGATTCAAAATTAAAGCTTGCGCGGAAAGTGCCGATATCAACAAAAGTTGAAAAAGGTGCAATTATTTTAGCCTTTGATTCAATGCAAACAGCACAAGAAGCAGCAAGAATATTAAAAACTCGCGAATCTCAATTGGAACAAAAAGTAGAAAATAATATACTCATGTTGCAGTTTAGCAAACAGACAGCACAACGCATTAAAGATGATGCGGTGCAAAGTAATATTCAAGTATTACGTTCTCGGTTAGATCGGCTAAGTGTTGCTGATATTCCAATTTCGCGGCAAGGAGAAAAAAATATTATTATTGAACTACCGGATGTTTCTGATCCTCAAGCAGCAAAAGAAATGATTGGACGTGCAGCACAATTAGAGTTTAAATTAGTAGACAAGGTTGGTCCAAGTGAAGATGATATTTTATATGAGTTAGATGGTGAACTTCCGACTGATAAAGAAATTTTACCAGGAGAAGGTGATGAGCGTTCTCAATATTATTTAGTTCAAAAATATACCGATATTACCGGAAGATTATTAAAAGATGCACGGCCAGCGCTTGGTGGACAAACAGGGATAGAACCGATTGTTCATTTTGAATTTAATGAAGAAGGTTCAGAAAAATTTTATGATATAACAAGCAAAAATTATGGGCGTATGCTTGCTATTGTTTTAGATGGTGAAGTAATTTCTGCTCCCCGTATTAATGCGGCAATTAAAGGAAGTGGCGAAATTTCAGGAAGTTTTACGACTGATTCAGCTCGAACACTGGCATTACTTCTCAAGTCGGGCTCATTTGTTGCACCGGTAACGTTTGAAGAAGAACGGCAAATTGGCCCTTCTCTTGGTTATGAATCAATTAAGCAAGGATTAACATCTTGTTTGATTGGCCTTGGTTTATTATTTGTTTTTAGTCTTTTTTATTATAATCTTTCCGGATTGTTTGCCTTTCTTGCTTTGATATACAATTTAGTATTGGTATTGTTTGGTATTGCATGGTTAAAAGCAACATTAACATTGCCGGGCATTGCCGGTATGGTATTAACTGTGGGTATGGCAATTGATGCATCAATTTTAATTTTTGAACGGATTAAAGAAGAGCTTTCGCAGGGAATTGCAGTAAAAAAAGCAATTCAGATGGGTTTTTCAGGAGCAATGAAAGTAATTTTAGATGCAAATATTACAACTTTTATTGTTGGGATTGTTTTGTATCATTTTGGTACCGGTCCAATTCAGGGATTTGCTGTTACAATGATGTTGGGTATTATTGCAACGTTAATTACAACAATCTTTTTTTTACGATCAATTTTTAAATTTATGCTTAACAATTTTGATATTAAACAATTAAAAATTTAGATAAATTAAAAGAAAGGGTGCGGCGGCGTAGCTCAGCTGGTTAGAGCGGCGGAATCATAATCCGTAGGTCCGGGGTTCGAGTCCCTGCGCCGCTACCAAAAATAATGGAATTGTTAAAATTTAATATTCCCACTTGGTTAACACTAATTCGTTTATTTTCACCATTAGTATTACCTGTTTTTCTTGTCTATTTAGCACCATTCAATATATGGTGGCTTAATTTTTTGCTTGGATTTTTATTTATTTTATTTGCAGCAACCGATTTTTTTGATGGATATTTAGCCCGTAAGTATAATCAAGAAACTGCATTAGGAAAAATATTAGATCCAATTGCTGATAAATTCCTCTTATATGCTACGCTGATTTCTTTATTAACAGTTGGCAAAATTTATTTTTATTGGGTCATTATTTTAATTGGACGAGAAATTTTTATCATGGGATTACGTTACATCGCAGTTGATTATCATCTTTCTATTTCTGTATCTTGGCTTGCAAAAGTAAAAACAATGATGCAAATGATTTTTTTATTTTATTTAATTATAACTCCCTACCATGCTCTTGGGCTGCGTGCTGCGCCTGGGTGGAATGGATTGGAGCTTATATTTCTTACCCTGACTGTCAGTCTTTCACTTTTAACTGCCTATCAATATTATGAAAACTTTATGAGACAATTCAAATCACAATTAGAATTGAAAAAAAATAAAGAGGAAGATGATAATGAAGTTTATTCAAGTGAGCGAAGTATTTGAACAGATAGAAAAAGTAAGTGCGAGACTTGAAATTACCCGATTACTTGCTGACTTGTTGAGCAAAGCAAATTCACATGAAGCAGCAGTTATTTGTAATTTATCGCTCGGTCAGCTCCATCCACCATATG
>JBAVPH010000049.1:0-3481 GCA_049692855.1 Candidatus Babeliales bacterium
TCTTTGTTTAAAGCCGAGATATTGCGTGCAAAAGAACTGACTACCACTCTCAAAACATTACCTCCGCAAGATTTTTGCTTTACTATTATTGATGAAGCATTTAGCGGGACCTCGCCACAAGAAGGTGAATTTGCTTCTTACAAATTTGCAGAACAGCTCGCACAATTTAACAATGGCATAACCATCATTGCTACTCATTATCATAAACTTATTGATCTTGAACAAGAAAATCCTGGTGCATTTAAAAATTATCATGTTGAAGTTCTTCGTAATGAAAATGGCTCCTTACAACGCACCTTTAAACTATTCCCTGAACCATCTCGCATGAGTATTGCATTAGATATTCTCAAAGAAGAAGGTATTTTATAAAAATTATGCGAATTTAGAACACATTGTTATTCACAGCCCATTGTTATTCATTTATAATAAACATAATTATAAAAATTTTTATCTACTACTTGAGGTTTCAATGAATAGTTTATTTAAAAAAATAGCCTTAAATACTATGTCATTTTTTTTATTTTCTCAATCAATAATCAATTCACGAGAAGCATCATCTCTTGATGCTTATATTGCAGATTCTTACCTCCATGCAACATTCGGCCCGACACCACCAGCAAAAAAAGAAAAGCAAGAACCGAAGAAAAAAAATCCTTTCAATCTCCCTCAATTTGAAGAAAAAACTATTACCAAGCATAAAATACAAGAAATTGCTTTTAACATCATAAGTAGCCATGGTCAACAATTCCAAACTGATGTCACAATCGACAAAACATTTATTAATAAAATGGAACTTGTCGCTGGCGGAGAAAAAGGTGGAGAGCATTTAGTAAGCAAATTTTTTCAACATATCAACACTACTCTTGGTAAGTCTTGGGCTGCATTACAATTAACTAAACCGACAACTTGTATTGAACAAATTCAACGTCGGCAAGAGACAGTGCAACTATTACTCGATAATCCACAATTATTAAATGAATTGGATTCGTTATTAATAAAATTAAGCAAGACAGAAGCACAACTGTTAAGTTTTTGGCACCAGCAACCCTTAGATGAAAAATTATTAAAATTTGTTTATTTCAGTAAATGGTTCAATAGACTCAACACAAACACAACAATGTTGGAAATTAGCAATAATCTTTCTGATTTATTTAATATCTATCAAGTAACTGCATTCCCTACTACAAATGTTATTACTGTAAAAATTATATCTAAAGTAGCAGGCTTACCTTTTAATTTGTGGGAAACAATTAAAAAAACTTTTACAGGGTGCAAAGACGCACTTCTAATATACAAGAAGAATGATATTCCCGTAATAACCAAAAGAATAGTTACTGCAACATTTCTTTATATGGTTCTCTTGCAAGCATATTTAACCTATAATGGAGCTACTAGCCTTAAAAACAAAATAGATCTTCGTAAATACTTGCAAGCTGATCTTATCGGCCCTGCTTCTTATCTTCATAATGCAAAAAATATTAAACAAATTATCAAACAAAACAACGAATTATTGCAAGCAGTGCCAGCATCTGAACATATTGTGCATCTTAATAACAGAAAGCATCATTCTGCACAATTTAGTAAATTACTTGGCATGCTTGAAACCAATACGTTTAAAGGCAAACCGTCGGCATTTTCAATTACCGGCCGTATCCTTGCAGCGCATAAATTAATGACGATGGTTAAAGATGAATTTATCCCAATGCTCAATACAATTGCAGAGCTTGATACGTATGTTGCATTGGCAAAGCTCTATAAAAATCAACAGAGTACTGCACCTTATTCATTCGTTGAATTTAAAGAAAGTGAAAAACCATATCTACAAGCAATTAATTTCTGGAACCCGTTTATTGATCCACAAACTGTTGTTACCAATACTATTCATCTTGATCTGTATAATGGACAAAATGTTATCCTCACTGGGCCAAATACCGGTGGTAAATCAACGGTGATTAAATCATTATTAATCAATATACTTTTTGCGCAAACTTTTGGCATGGCAGCAGCAGAAAAATTTATTTTCACCCCATTTAAAAAACTTAACTGTTACCTTAATATTACGGATGACATTGCAGCTGGTGTTTCTTTATTTAAAGCCGAGGTATTACGCGCAAAAGAATTACTCAATACATTTAAAGCATTGCCTTCAGATGATTTTTGCTTTACCATCATCGATGAAGCATTCAGCAGTACTTCACCACAAGAAGGTGAGCATGCATCATACAAATTTGCAGAACAACTTGGCGATTTTGCTAATGGCATCACACTTATTGCAACTCATTATCCAAAACTCATTGATCTTGAACAAGAAAAACCTGATATATTTAAAAACTATCATGTTGAAGTTATTCGACATGAGAATGGTTCCTTACAACGCACCTTTAAACTTTTACCTGATGCATCGCACATAAATATTGCATTTGATATTCTCAAAGAAGAAGGTATTTTTTAAAAAATTAAGGGCTCTGCTTAGAGCCCTTTTTTATTCTCGACATTGAATTTGCAATAATCGTTTATCATACTCTTGTTGATGATCAATTTTTATATGACAAACACTATGGTCAAGTAAAGGCATAATAATTGATGGCCACTCAATAAATGCCCAACTATTTGGTTGGCATAAATATTCATCAAATCCTAGTTGTTGAAATTCCTCAAGGCTATGGATACGATATAGGTCAAAATGATAAAAGTATTCTTCTTTTTCATTTTTATAAACATTAAGATAGGTAAAGGTTGGACTTGTAATTGGTTGTGTTACTCCACAAGCACGCAATAATTCTCTAATAATTGTTGTCTTACCTGCGCCCAAGTCACCAGTAAAAGTCATAACATGGCATTGGCTTAATAGTTGTTTTAACAATGCAATTATCTGAGATCGTTCATCAAATGAATAAATAATCTTTTTTTCAATCATAATTTTTTTAATTTTTTTAATAATGCCCGTTCCTTTTTGGAAGATTTTTTCTTAGCCCCGCTGCGGTTATTGAACATTAAATCTTCACTTTTAACTGGCACCATTTCACTTGCTTCATGCATAAGCGCATCCACGTCATCTGTCGCCCCTCCCAACTTTACTACTTCACCTTCCCTATGCTCTGCTAAAGTTCCTGGTTTTATTGCTTCCTGTACTAACTGATAAAAATGAAATGAACCAATAGATGGAATGTCAAATCGCTCTGCCCACAAAATTAAATCATGGTCAGAGGAGACTAAAAGTAAATCGCTCGTTTTTTGTTTTTCAATATACTCTTTAATGTAATCATCAGCGCTTCTATTAAAACCAGAATATACTGTATAAAGGCCCTTATATTTTTCTTTATAGGGCCATTCAAATGGCCCCCCATCAAAAACAACTACCAATTTATGACCCTTTTTCTTGGCATACTGTGCGAGCTGATTTAAAAATTGTTCTCGTTCATTTTCAGTAACTTTTCTTCTATGTGGTGGCACTGAACGAAGTATATTATATGCATCTATT
>JBAVPH010000050.1:0-7007 GCA_049692855.1 Candidatus Babeliales bacterium
TATACTTATTTAAAACACTCTGTCAACTTTTTTTAATGCTTTTTTTACATTTTAAACATTATATTTTTTGCTTACAGCTTTTATCATACAAAAAATATATTAAAATAACCAGTAATTTTTTCACAAAAAAGCCTTTATTTTAGCCACTTTTTTGCCATTTTTTATTCTAATTTTATCGTCGCTTTTTCTATATGAATTAACATAATTAAAAATAAGAAAAAATTTCACCTAAAGTAGGTAAAACAGCCCACAAATATAAAACGATATCATTAAAAAAAGAGATTATAATAAAATAAAATAAGGCTATGCGATCCTAATTTTTATAAAATTTGTTCACTATTATAAATAAGGGGGATAATGGACAACAAAAATCAAATAATACAAATGATTATTACATTGCTTATCTTAATCACGACGATAAATGTATATTCTATGAACTATAACAAAAAACGTCAGAAAGAAACCGCAGCCAAACGGAAAGAGGCAGCCGCTAAATTAAGAGACGAAACAGATAAAGCCATTGAACTTACTGCAAAAATCACTCAATGCAAAGAAGATGAGGCAGCACGCCATGGCATACAAATAGCAAGCGCCATTAGTGGCGTAGCTTATATTCTTGACCAATTTATGGCAAATGAAACAACAAAAAAATTTCATCGTGCTGCACAATATAATCAAACAGTATCATTGTGCTTGTTTATATTGCCACTTCATAACCAATCATCAATTCATAATAGATGGGGCAGTGTTTTAACCAATAATATTGCAAAAATGGGGTTTTATTTTGGAATAAATTATGTACTAGAACAGGAGCCCATTAAAAAAATTATCTCTAAACACATACCGCAATCTAAACAAGAATTATGCAAAAATGTTGCTGCCGTTACCATGGGGGGAACAGGAATATTATTATTTGAAAAAATGAAGAAAAAGCTACAATAATTAGATGAGCATTCAGAAAAAATTAATATATTATTAATTAATTTAATAGACATAGATAAAAAATTTTTCAAATTAGAAACTTAAAAAATAATAACTATTCCCTATTTTCCGTAATAATCAGAAATATGCATAAAAATTTTATTAAAAAGCATTGCGTTCAAAAAAACAATTATATATATTATCATCAATATTTTGAATAATATAAGCTGGAGATATGAAGAACAAAAAAATTGGTGAGATCTTTTTCTAAAAACCTCAATTCAAAAAAACAGAAAAATTTAGCAAATCTCTTAAAATAAAGGATTAATTTATGAAGAAACAAATGATCTTGTTTTTTTTGTTACTAAGCATTGCTACCTGTAATGTGAATGCTATGGATCGATTGCGTAGAAATAAACCACTCCAAGAACCACATAGAACTAAGGCACCTGTTGTTGGAAGCGATAGATTTAATAATCTTTTTACTAAATATCAAGATCAATTAAAAAGAACAAATGAGCTTGAAACAGAACTTAAAGAACTTAAAGATAACAATCAAGATACTACCGAATGTACAAATAACTTAGAAATTTGTCGCTCAGAACAGGAAAGTACTAAAAAAGAATTTATAGGATGTACTGAAGAAAATGAGCAATTAAAACGTGAACTTGAGGGTGATGACGAAAATCCTGGCTTGCGAACACAATTAAATCAGGCAAACGAGCAATACGGAAATTTATACTATCAAATTAATGGCGATGAAAACAATCCTGGCCTTAAAACAAAATATGCTCAATTACGCAATCAAATTGATGGACCTAATGGTTTGCGTGCACAAGCAAGCAGAGCTTCCGAATTAGAAGTAGAACTTAAAAACAAAGGTGTCAATCTTGATAAACAAGAAGCACTTACCAAGCAATATAGCGCTAAATCCAAAACATTTGATCGATTGGCACCATATGCTGGGGGAGTTGTGTTGGCAGGGGGATCCAAAGCTGTTCTTAGTAAAATTAAAGGGAATAGCCAATTTTTAGGCTTGCTCCATTCAGCTGCAGAGGATTCATTATGGTTGCAAGTTGTTTCATCTGGTGCTGCGCTCCATGATGACTCACATACTTTTTTAAATGGCTATTCGACAGCAAATGTCAATACTAGTGGCTTAATGAGAGTTAGTCTTAAAAATGTTGGCGCAGAAGTGGCAACTGCAAGCGGTTTACGACTTTTATGGGGCAAACTTAATAAAAGTAGCAATGGCCTTGTAACAATGGTAAAAAGACTTCCTGAATCTGTGCAATATGTTGCTCATGAGGCACTCGTAAGAGCACTTGCTCTTTCTTTGCATGGAGAAAATCCTTTTGAAAAAATGAAAAATTCAAAAAATTCCTAAATTTTCATTACAATTATTTACTGAATTAAAGGCATCATAATAATATGATGCCTTTTTTCATTCATTGCTCATGAAAATCACTCATGCTATAATACTATTGATGACAACAGTATTATTAGGAACACCAGATGCTTATTGATGAATTACGTGAACAGCTCAAAGAAATTGAACCTGACATAAATATTATTTCTACTTATTGGCAAAATAGGCAACATGAAAAGCGATTTAAAGAACTTGAAAATCTTAGCCAGCAAGAAAATTTTTGGCAAGATCCAGACCAAGCAACTATTTTAAAAGAGTTACAACAAATTCGAACCCAACGTGAACAATATCATTATATTATACAAACAAAAAATGAGCTTAACGAGTTGATTGACCTTTTTGCACAAGATGAAACAGAATTAAAAAATCTTCAAACAGAAGTTGCCAATTTTTGCAATGCGATTCGCTCATTTAAAATCACTCTACTTTTACATGATCCCCAAGATACTGCCAACTGCTTTTTAAGTATTAATGCCGGAGCTGGCGGTACTGAATCGCAAGATTGGGCAAATATGTTATTACGTATGTATGCCAGATTTTGCGAGCAGGAAAAACTATCTGCGCAAGTAATAGATTATCAAGCAGGGGAAGAAGCCGGCATTAAATCTGCTACCCTTTTTATCAAAGGAAAAAACCCGTACGGATTGTTAAAAAGTGAGCATGGTATTCATCGCCTCGTACGTATTTCTCCTTTTGATGCAAGTAAACGACGCCACACATCATTTGCGGGGGTTATGATTACACCCGAAGTTCCTGACATTGAAGTGACAATTGATCCGAATGATTTACGCATTGATACCTATCGTGCTAGTGGCGCTGGCGGCCAACATGTTAATAAAACAGAATCAGCAGTACGTATTACTCATTTGCTTTCCGGTATTGTTGTGCAATGTCAAAACGAACGCTCACAAATGCAAAACAAAGCTACCGCAATGAAAATGTTGCAAGCAAAATTAGCACAAAAACTACAAGAAGAACAAGAAGCAAAGCAATCCGCAAGTATTGAAAAGAAAAAAATTGAATGGGGATCGCAAATTCGCTCTTACATTCTTCATCCTTATAAAATGGTGAAAGACCATCGGACTAGTTATGAATCACCACAACCTGATTTAGTTTTGAATGGTAAAATAATGCCATTCATAGAAGCTTATCTTAGTTTACAACAGAAAAAATAATTTCATCCTTCGATACACCATGCATTCGCATGGCACTCAGAACGAACGGGAAAATTACAGGCATTCAAATTGTCCGACAAAATTTAATAAAATTAAAAGAGAAAAAAATTTAATTAATTAATTACTTTTTAGTTCATTGTTCTATATTTTCATTATAATTTTTTTGACATGTAAATGCTGCTATTAATTCTTCTTTATTTAATCAAAATAATTAATTATAGATGTAAAATAAAATTACAAATTTATTAATCCGTTCATCCTGAGTACCATACAACGCATGGTGTATCGAAGAATAAAAAATACTAAATTTTTTAGAATGCTGCGGTTAATGAAGCAAAAATTTCCTGATTGCGCGGTACATTTCTTCCAGCAATAACATGCTGCGAGCCCATGGTTAATTCTACGAGGTTGTCAAATTTATAAGCAAGCTCCCAAGCAATTGTATGCGCTTGTTGCTTGGTACTTGATTCTAAAAATTTTGTATTAAAAATGCCAGAATCACACGCACCGCATGTTTTTTTCTTTAAACAGACAGAATCTTTTGCTTTATACATAAATTCATACAAAACACCAAGACGAAATCCAACTTTAAATACATCATAAAAATAATTACCGAGTCCAAGAATAAGACGCGATCCATAACGGGTGCGGGTTCGCACTGCTTGATCAGCAAGTTCTAAAACACTCGTATCAAAATCTTGAAAAGCATCAATAAAAAAGCCATTTTGGAATGCTTGCGGCACAATTAATTCTATTGAACGTGCAAGAGCAGGTGTTAATGCAACTCGTTCCTCATCTTGTTGTTTACATTTTGGTACACGACGTCGACTCGCAAATGGTGCGCTAAATTGCCCAACCAATCGAATATTGGGATTAAGCGCAGCGGAACTTGTTCTGAATAATGCATTGGCAAAAAGTTCTACTTGAAAAGCACCCCCATTACCAAGTACAAGATCCCATACCGTGTCCGGATTTTGTTTACCACCTGATGGAATTACTAAATTCAGCCCTGTTTGCATTGCATCAAGGTGTTGTGATACCGCAGCAAAATCAACAAAAGCAAAAAGATTAACATCGCCAATTCCTGTCTTACTTTGACGTTGCTCAAATGCAATTCCCTTTTGTGCCAAAATACCACTGAGAAAAAAATCTTTTATACCGGTCACTTGTTGAAAAAAATTACACAACATAACATCAAGACCGGGATCTGTTGCTGATGAACGCAAAGCACCACCAATTAATGAACAATCCATAATATGTAAACGATTTTTAAAAGGAATGGTAAAACCAACCGTCCAATAAGCGCGCTGCCAGCCGCCTGGCACAAAGCGATAAACAAAACTTGCATCCACGGCAAATTCACGCTGTTCTGCATCAATAACTACTTCTGTTGGTGCAATTAGTGTTGTAAAAAAATCATCTTGATAGGCGCCAAATTCTTCTCCTTCTAACGTAATCATTCCTCTCTCAGGCCCAAGGGAACCATTAGCCATCGAATTACTTATTTTCCCTTCACTTGATAACTTACTAAATAAATAAATATCTTTTATGATAAAATTTTTGCCAAAAATAAGATTTGCGAGTGAAGATTTTTCATTACAATTATTAAATGATCGATTTGCAAATGAATAATGAATAGCAATTGGCACTGTAAATTGTTTATCAGTGCAATCATCATCATAAATAAGACATTCGGGCTTTGGTTCTTCTTTATAAATAAGACATTCGGGCTTTGGTTCTTCTTTTATATATTTTAATTGCTCTTGTTTTTTATCCAGCCCTTGTACTCGTGGTCTATATAAAAATATATTGTTTGAAAATGGTTCCATTGCATAGACAGATAAGAAAAAATTACTAATTAAGCAAAATAAACCAATGAGGTTTAATTTTTTCATGCTAAGCCTTTATCATTAATTTAAAAAAATTTTTAGGAATACCGTTTTTCACCATCAATAACAAATACATTATTATGTGCATCATAACCTCTAATAACATTGAGTAATCCACCTGGCTTATTACTATCGTATACCAATTTATGATCACCAAGAAGTAATGGGACAATAGATCCATCTCCCGTTGGCGCAAATGCTGCTAATTGCCCGGGAGTACTATGAAGACTCTTCCCCTGCTGCACCAATAACACTTTTCGTTCTCTTTTTTTTGCACCAAATGCATCTATGCAAGCCAAACGTAAAAAAATATCAAGCATAGACCCCTTCTGTTCAAAAAGATGCGGCTGTAATTGTACATTAGAATGTACAAACAGATCACCATTATTAAATGATTTAAAGCACAAATTACCTTTTCCCCGCACAAAACTGGTCTGATTATCAAAATCTACTTTTTCATTTTTAGCATTTGCAGCTAAAGCTAAAGAGCTAATACCATGGTCACTATTTTTTACTTCCAGCATTGCACCTGTTTGAAAATGCAAATTTCTGATAAAACCAGGGCAGGGCAGGCCATTGCACATGTTCAGTTCCATAGTACCCGTCAAAATTTTTAAAAAACTAAAATTACTAAAAAGAATATCAAAGGTACCTTGTTGAAATGATACAAGCGCATTCTTATTATCAATAATAAATTGGCCACCCGTATCTGCTTTAAGTGTAATAGTATCTACCTGACTAGCGCCAAAAATAAGGTGTGATGGATTGTCTAATAAAATTTTTCCTTCTTCGCGAAGAATCAAATGACCGGAATTGTTTTGATCAAAATTATTGCTAACTTTTTGTATACTTTCTTGTAAACTAATTTCATATTGGTCACTTAAACTATCTTGCCTACTTTCATCCACTACTTCTTGTTGCTCATTTGCTCCATATTTTATTTGTTTATGATTAATAAACGTTACCGCAGCATCAGGGACAATGTGTAATGTCGCATTTTTTTCTAGAATTAACTGAGCTGATTCAAGACTAAAAGTAACACCATTGCGAACTTCAATAATACCATCACCACTAAATACAAGACGAGATAGCGGTGCTAATTCAACGCATCCTTCATTACCAAAAAATGTTGGTTCAAAAATTATCCTTGGTTTTTCATGTCGCTGCACAGAACTATCAAACATAATAGTTACTGTTTTTCCTTCTTTTGGCAACATTGTTGTTTCAAATAACAATTCATTTTTAACAGAGACTACATCAAAAAGCAATTCTTGTTTTTCAGTTTCATCAATGCCAACTTCATACAATTCATCTTCCTGAAAATCAAATGACATATCTTCTATATCCATTTCTTCATTTTCAAAAGATAACGACTGTAATTCAGCTGCTGGTGTACCAAATGGATTTGGTAATTTTTCATTACCGCATAGACAAGAATAAAACATGACAAGAATAAAACATAACGAGCTCTTTTTTTTGCTCATTAAGACTCCTTTTTTATTAATCCCTCATTCAACTGAAAATTACTAAAAAAAATAAGACAAAGTCAATTAAATTTTTTTGATATAAATAAATAAAAATATAGCTCATAAA
>JBAVPH010000051.1:0-14416 GCA_049692855.1 Candidatus Babeliales bacterium
TTTTCTTCAAATTGCCTGTTCTTTAAGACTTTTTAATATGAGTGGAATTTTCGTATAAGCTCTTAGTAATAAAACAGATTAACAAGATAATTGCGTAAAAAATAAAAGAAAAAGACGGCAAACAATATTCCATCAAAACGATCTAAAAAACCACCATGGCCAGGAAGAAATTTTCCAGAATTTTTGATGTGGGCACGTCGCTTGAGCCATGATTCAAAAAGGTCGCCTGCAAGAGAAAGGCTGCAAACAATAAAAGAAAAGAGTAAAATAAGCCACCAAGGTTTGCTTATTTTTTGTTCCCAGAATAATAAAGTAAGACTAATACATGCAAAAATATAGCCACCAGCAACCCCTTCCCAAGTTTTATGTGGGCTAACAAAAGGATGTATTTTATATTTGCCAAGTAAGGTGCCAACAACATAACCACCAGTATCAAAACTAAAAACAAGAACAAATAAAATAAACAGCAAATCATGGTACTTTGGCATATGATTAAGATGAATTAAAAGAGCAAATGGTAAGATAGGATAAAAAGGCATGATTACCCAAAACCAAGGTTTGGTAATAGTGAAAAACTGTTTCCATTCAAATAATATAATTAAAAAAAGAATTGTAAAAAGTATCCCTGAAAAATAAATAGGTGGTAGATAAAGAAAGACAAGCCAAAATCCTAAACCGAGTGTGAGTATAGTAATAAGGCGTTTGATAAAATTATTCGTTAGCAGTAAATGCATTGATTATGTACCGTATCTGTAAATTATTATTTTGTGTTTCGACTAATGCAACATCAAAACGACATATTTTTGTAATAGTATTAGTATGAGTTGATAAAAATTCTTTTGCAACCGAAATAATTTTTGCCTGTTTACTGGGAGTAATAATTTCCGCAATATCAATTTGTGATGTATCACGCCGCTTTACTTCTATAAATGAAAGAAGATCATCTTTTTTTGCAATAATGTCTATTTCGCCATAGCGCTTGCGATAATTACGGACAATAATGGTAAAGCCATTATTAGTTAAATAATCACATACGAATTGTTCAGCAAGAATGCCTTTTTTTATGCGAGAATTCATCATTAAAAACGATTAGCCATAGGCATTATTTTTTTATTTTCTGCAAGCAGTATAGTTTCTGCTGGGTATTTTTTTTGCAACTCTTGTTGTTTTTTTTCTACAATTTCTTTTTCGCCTTTTTTTTCTGCTAAAGTAATTTCGAGGAGAATAACTTGACTTTCGAGGGCAGGTATTTTAGGGAGCCACTCTTGTTGTAAACCATCTAAACGTTTTTGAGCTGGTCTATAACTTCCCCTTTTGATATAAAAAGTACAAATACCAATTTCACTTGCAATAAGTTTTTGATAACAATTACTTTGAATTTGATATACTTCGGTTTTGTATTGGCTGAAGATATCTGCTCTATCAAGAAAGTTGTCAATAAGTTTGATTGTTTCTGTTGTTTTTGTCTGGTCGCGATCTGCATCTAATGTTTGATAAAACGAGCAGAGTATAGCACGGTAAAGGGCATATTCTATTTGATCATTACCGGGGTAAAGCATTGTAAATTCAGTGTAAATTTTTCCAGATTTTTCAAATTTTTCACCCTCAAATAATAAGTCACCAAGCTCTAGTAAATGTGCCGCCATTTTATAAATGTCATCGCATAACTTGAGCATTTGTTCAAGGTATTTAATAGCAATATCATTATTGCCATCTTCAATTTGTTTATTTTTTGCTATCTCAAGATCCTCATATGCCATTTTACTAAATGTTTTCTTTTTTTGTTTTTCTTTTTTTTTATATCGACGATGACGGCCATGTTTCCGTTGAATGCGTGGCGTATTTGAAAGATTGATTTTTTCTTCCTTTTTTTTCAATAAGCGTGATGTGTAGTGCTCTTCTTTTTTAATAAGTTGATTATGAGGAGTATGAGTAATTGGAGAAATTGATAAATGAGTAAGCAGAAAAATAATATGAAAAAGTAAAAATCTTCTTGCTCTCATCATGATCTTTGCAATATCCTTGAGATAATAAATCCACATAATCTTTTTTTACATTAAATATAGTATACTGTAATTTACAGGGAAAGAAAAACGACAATATCGATTTTTTTGCAAAAAATAATTATAAACCTGCATTCGTGGAGCTGGCATGATTAAGAAAAACCTTGGTGATATATTAGTCGAACTAGGAACTATTAATACCCAACAATTGCAAGAGTGCCAAAAAGAAATTGAGAAAAATGGGGTATCATTAGAATCATGTCTTTTTGAAAAAAAAATAATTACTCCTGAGGCGCTAGCAAAAGCGTATGCTTCTTATGCTTCATTACCGTTTGTTGAAGCAATTACAGAAAAAATGGCTGATTTAACATTGCTGAGCAAGGTTCCACTTAAATTTTTGCAAGATAATGCTGTTATCCCTCTCATATATAATGGGCAAATTACTATTCTGACTGCGAATCCGATGGACTTTCAACCACTCGATGAACTTAACCTTATTTTGGGTGGAGGCACGCAATATGCGGTTGCTCCCCGTGCTGTTATTGTCAATGCAATTAATCGGTATTATCCAATTGAAGGCGCACAACAAATGATTGAAGAGCTTGCAGGAGAAGCAGAGGCACCGGAAGCAGTTGCATTTGAAGAGATCGAAGAAAAAGATATTTTAGCAATGGCAACGGAAGCACCAATTATAAAATTGGTTAATAATATTTTATTTCAAGCAGTCAAGCGTGAAGCATCTGATATCCATGTAGAGCCATTTGAAAAAGAGCTTATTGTTCGGTATCGCATTGATGGGATATTGTATGATGTTATGAGTCCACCTAAACGGATCCAGGGAGCATTGACGTCGCGAATTAAGATTATGGCAAATCTTAATATTGCAGAAAAACGTGTTCCGCAAGACGGGAGAATTGCAATAAAAATAGCTGATAAAGCGATTGATATCCGTGTATCGGTTTTACCAGTAACTTTTGGGGAACGTATTGTTATGCGTTTATTAGATAAAACAAGAACGTTTGCAAAGTTGAAAGATCTTGGATTTGATGAGCGTGACTATAAAATTATTAGCGAAAACATTAAACGTCCCAATGGTATTATTTACGTAACAGGACCAACGGGATCGGGTAAAACCTCTACATTATATTCTATTCTTTCAAAATTAAATCGTCCTGAAGTCAATATTATTACCGTGGAAGATCCAGTTGAATATCAAATGAAAGGTATTGGGCAGGTTCAAGTACGAACAAAAGTGGGGTTAACATTTGCGGTTGCCTTACGTGCGATTTTGCGACAAGATCCTGACATTATTATGATTGGGGAAACACGTGACCAAGAAACAGCGCAAATTGCAATTCAATCAGCGTTAACTGGTCATTTAGTATTAAGCACATTGCATACTAACAGTGCTCCCGCTGCAATAACCCGCTTAATTGATATGGGTATTGAGCCGTTTTTAATAGCCTCATCTGTTGTTATTTCCATGGCGCAGCGATTAGTACGTCGATTGTGTGAGCATTGTAAAAAATCATATAAACCAGAACCAGCTTTGTTAAAACGAATTGGTATAATGCCAGAAGAAGCAAAGCATATTATTTTCTATAAAGCAGTTGGTTGTCCAGAATGTTTAGAAACTGGTTACAAGGGTCGATTAGCAATTTTTGAAGTGATGGAGATGACTCCAGACATTATTCAATTAACCATGCAACGTGCTGACACGTCGATAATTCGTAAACAGGCAATAAAAGATGGAATGACATTGTTGGTGCAAGACGGTATTCGTAAAATTAAAGAAGGATTGACGACTATTGATGAAGTACTTGCAGTAGCAACTATAGAGCATGAAGTGGTTGAATAAACAAGGATTTACGCTTATTGAATTGAGTGTTGTTTTTGCATTATTTTTATTACTTACTGTTTTAGTGCAAATAAATACTAATTTTTTAGATCGAATGATTGTCCATACAGAAATAGAGAAATTATATGTTATTTGTCGTTATTTACAACAATGTGCATTGGTAAGTAATAAAGAACAAGAATTAATATTTGATCAAGATCATAAAAATTACCGATACCATAATAATACTGAGACATTACCAGCGCACGTTTTTTTTGGCTTTAAGTTCGGAGTAAAAGGTTCTCCTGCATCTGAAACAACCATGATTAATCAGGCAATTACTTTTATACATAATCGTATTATTTTTTATCCTACTGGTATCATATCATCTGGTACTGTCTACTTAACTGATCGAAAAAAACAAATTATGTATGCATTAAGTAATGGGGTATCACAAATTTCTTTTTTACGTACTTACCGTTATAATGGTTCCTGGCAGCTATTACAATAAATTTCTTAAAAATATTAAGCGGATTATTTTTTTTGTTCTTGTTTACTATATTGATTGATATTAAATTCTGCCGCCCATGACAAAAAAAGTTGTTTAACAAGTGCCAATCGTTGCTTGCATGACTCTGCTTTTTTTATTTTTTTTTCATTAATAAAAAATAGTCGTTGCATATGTAGGCGATTAACACTGTTAAGTAGTATTAAATAACGATTAATATGTGTTTCTTCTTCTGTTATTTTATTCATAAATGCAACAAAAGGGCTCATAAAATCGCTGGGATTCTGTATATTAATATAACGCTTTTGAATATCAAAAATAAGCTCTTGCTGCAGCAAGTGGGACGGTTTGGTGCATAGTTCAGTAAACGGCGTACTTGCTTGCCAATTGGCCCAAACATCAGGCTTGTCTAGATAATAGTGAGATGAAAATAATAACAATAAAATGCCAATATAACTGCAGGTAACGCTATATTTGGCAATCTTATATTTATTTTTTTTGAGTAATTGAAAAATATATTGGTTACATTTTTTTGGATCAATAGATTTTGCATAACCATACCAGTAATATAAACGTGAAGCAAGGATAGCCATAAGCTGGGTTGCTTTATTTGTGTTTATTGAAGTATTTTCATTTGATGAAGCATTTTTATTAGATGAGGTATTGTTATTGTCAATATATGTTTGAGGAGTAATATAGTTATTTATTGGAATAGTAATTTGTTGGGGTGCATGGCCAGAAGGAGTAGTAATTGAATTATTTTGTGCAGTAATGGAAGAAGAAAAAAAAAGGAGCAAGTTTACATATATCCATATTTGATATTTCATGATTATCTCCAATATTTATTTTTCAATTATTAACACAATAGCATAAAATTGTTTCATTTATGAATATTTGAATACAAAAATAAAAAAATAATGTTAATTGCGAAAAAAATATAATTTATAAAAGTGTAAAAAGGAAGATGATGGTACTATTACAATCTATAGCCAATTTTATTCTTGATATGTGGTTGTGGAACATGACATGGGGTTGGTATCAAGTTTCATTAGCATTTATTTTTATGTGGATATTTATTGTTTTTATGGGTCGAATGAAAAGTGGGCAAGCATTATTACTTATTCTTAGCTCATATGTTGTTTCTTTTGCTGTGTATTCATTTTTTGTTATTGGAGTTTTAATATATTGGTTGCAATGGGAATGGGCAGCGGATTCCATTGCTGCATATATCCCTGTCAATGTCTTAGTTGCGTCGTTTTATTTAGGCGCGATCTATACGGCACTGCAAACTCTTTTTTTTGTTATGATAAAAGAAAAATATTGTATTGTATTTCCAATGATTTTTTTTGTAACTATAGCGAGTAATAGTCTTGGTGCTCTCCTAGCAACTTATTTTATCTATGCATTGGAGGTTACTCCTTAGATTGTTTGTATTTCTTTTTCTTTTTCATTAAAAAGTATTTGGTGTTCTTGTAAACCAAGTTGAATAATTGTATCAATAAAATCCATCGGCTTGAGGCCAATTTCTGCTGCTTGGTGAAAAATGCAAGTAGCGGGTGTCATCCCAGGCAATGTATTAATTTCTAAAATAACAATACGTTCTTTCCCTGTTGGGCTTTCATGTTTATTTTGGTAAAAACAATCAATGCGTGCATATCCTTTACATCCTATTGTTTTGTATACATGCTCAATTGTTTGTTGTACAAAAGTAAGTACTTTTTTTGAAAGAGGAGCAGGAGTTTGGTTTTCTCCAGCGCCTGGTAAAAATTTTTCCTCAATTGATAAAATACCATGTTGTGAAATTGCTTGGCTTGGAGGGAGTGCATGTGGTGCATCATTACCAAAAACTCCAACGGTTAATTCCATCCCTTGTATCAATTCTTCTATAAGAACCTGATTTTTATGGGCAAGGATACGATTGATAGCATCGCTAAGAGCATCAATTGTTTCAATTTTTTGAACAAGCATGCTGCATCCATCATCACTTGGTTTACAAATAAGAGGAAAAGAGAGCAATGTCTGAATTGAATTTATTATTTTTTTTGAAGTTGTTTCCCAATCATGTTTCGTGACTAAGAAATTACGTGGGACCGCAAAATTATTTGCTTGTAGGAATTGATTTGTTTTATATTTATCCATGCATAAAGCACTTGTTAGGACGGAAGAACCATTGTAAGGAAGCCCAAGCATTTCAAGCGCCCCTTGCACAGTGCCATTTTCTCCATTTCCTCCATGCAGCGCGATGAAAACAAAATCAGTTTTTGTTGTTAAATCTTGCCACTGCAATTGTTGTTCTGGTTTTATCAATGCTTCAATTTCTTGTGTCGAATTACGAATTAATTGTGACTGTGTAAGAAGATATAGTTCCATTTTTTGGGTAACGAAAATTGGAAGGGGGTCATATTGTTGTGGTGAAAGCTTATAAATAATATTTCTTCCTGATTCAAGTGAAATTTCTTTTTCAGCAGAGTCCCCGCCTAACAATACTGCAATGCGCATTTTTTTCTTCATAATTTTTGTTTCTTTTTTTTCTTGTTGGAGTATGTTTTCTAATAAACCATATCGTTTTAGATCAGTCTCAATTAAATGGTTAATCAATTGTGTATGACCCATACCAATTTCTGCTGCTTCACGAAATAAAAAACTTGCAGGCCCCATTCCTGATAATGTATTTGGATCAACAATAATGATTTGTTCATCAGGTGTTAAAAAACCATCGATTCGTGCAATAGTTTTTATATTTAAAAAAATCATTACACGAATGCATGTATCTTGGATTTTTTTAATAAGTTCTTTTTTGCAACGAGGTGGTGTAAATTTATGTGCGCGGCCTGGCATATATTTTTGTTCATAATCAAAGAAAAATTTATTTTTTTCTGGAACAATTTCTGTTGGTGGCAGTGGCAACATTGTATCAGTTTTATAATCATAAAGAATAATGCAAGAGAACTCCATACCATTAATTTTTTCTTCAACAAGTACCGATTGGTGCTTAGTTTGTTCTATAGAACATGCAGCTTTAATAGCAGCAATAAGATCTTGCTCACCAAACACAACTGTTATTCCTAAGCTTGATCCTTCTTTACTTGGTTTTACAATATAGGGTGAGGTTAACTGAGCATGCTGTAATTTTTTTGTTAATGTTGTAGCAGTAAGATTTTTTATTTCATTGGGATAGAGAGTAATAGAGCGAGGTGTAGCAATATCATTGCTTTGCAATAATGATTTTTGCATTACTTTATCCATACATAATGCACTTGTAAATACATCGGAACCAAGATAAGGAATGCCAAGAATAGTCAATAGTCCTTGCAAGGTTCCATCTTCTGCATAGCGACCATGGGTAGCAATATACATAAAATCAATTATTTTTTTTAACTTATCCCAATTGATATATTCTGCTTCTTTTACAAGTCGGTCTACAAAATCGGTAATTTTGCCACGATGCAAGAAGTGCCAGGGCATTACATACAAGAGGCCATTTTGAGTTTGAAACAAAGGGATAATATCATAGCGAGATGTATCAAGGTGGTCACAAATAGTTCGTCCAGAATTAAATGAGACTTCTTTTTCAATTGATTTACCTCCCATTAACACACCAACACGCAATTTTTTATACACAAGAACCTTTTCTAATTATTTTTATTTGATGATACTAGTTTACTTTATTGTATAAAAATATATTTTAAACCATAATTACTTTAATTGAAGAGAATAAGTAAAAATATGCAAATTAAATAATTACTATGAATATTACTAATAATCTTGTTTGGATTGATCTTGAAATGACGGGGCTAAATCCTGATCAAGACGTTATTTTAGAAATTGCTTGTATTGTAACAGATGGTCAGTTAGCAATAATTAAAGAAGGCCCATCATTAATCATTCATCAACCAGAGGAAAAACTAAAACAAATGAATACATGGTCGCAAGAACAACATGCACTTTCTCAATTAACACAAGAAGTACGAAACTCTACTATATCAGTCATACAAGCAGAAGAACAGGTATTAGATTTTTTGCAAAATTATTGCGAACGTGGAGCAGCATTGCTTGCAGGTAATTCAGTTTGGCAGGATCGTATATTTCTATATCGGTATATGCCACGTATTATTGATTTTTTATATTATCGCTTAATTGATGTTACTACAATTAAAGAATTAGTTGCACGCTGGTATCCAGATAATACACAAAAAGAATTTATAAAAAAGGATACTCATCGTGCGTTATCAGATATTTATGAATCAATTGAAGAACTGAAACATTATAAAAAATATTTTTTTATATAATGTTTAAAGTAATATTTTCTTGCTTCAAAAATGATAACTATTTTATACAAAAATAAATATATTAACTTCTAATAAGTTCAAAAATTTTTATACTTGTTAGCGCCGTAATTAAAGATTTACATAATAAAGTTAATGTCTTAATACTGCAACAATTTCCAAAAATATTTTTTTTATCTTTTTCTTCATAAGAGTGTGTTTTAGAATTTGATGTTTGCTGGTTATTGTTTTCTTCTTCTGAATCAGAAGAGGAAATTGACTTATCTTGTATTTCTATGCAAAGGGGCACACTTTCTTGGCTTGATAAATGAGTAAGAGATGTTGTTTTTTGGACTACTTCCAGTTCTTTTTTTGCATCTTTAACATTATTAATTGTTGTAGTTGAGGATGCTCTTTGGCGTAAATTTCGGGTTTGTTTGTTGGATGTTTGTCGGGAATTTGGTTTTTCAGATAATGAAACTTGTGTTTTTTTATTCGTGAGAATAGAGTTTTTGCTTTCTGTTTTATTTGTAACTAAGCGGCTATTATTGTTAACAACCAAAACCCATTCACCATCTTGCTCTGCTGCATACAAACTATCTCCAATTATAGCAACAGACAATAAGCAAAGAAATGCGATGTGCATAATATTCCTTTTTAAAGTGATTTTGCAATTATCGCACTACTTTAACAAAGAATTAATATATTTTAAATGGTAAGGGAAAAAGAAGAGATCTTTTTAATGATTATCAACCAAGACCAAGGGCTCCAGCTGCAAAACTTCCCGCAATGCCAGCAATGGCATATAAAATTCCTTTTATGGTATCCCCTTTACCTTCTTTTTCTTTTTGCTCATCTAAAATAGCTTGCAGGTCAAGGCGAAATTTTTCTTTTGCTTCCCATTGCGCAATAGTTATTTTTGCTTCTAATAATTTCATTGGTAAGTTTATGTTGTCTTCATTATCATTTTTTTCATCATCATTGTCAGCTTTTAAGCGATGGCCACCCCTTGTTTTTTGAGAAAATTGATCTAATCCCTGATTAAGGGTGATTATTGTTGCTAGCTGTTTAGACAGGGTAGTATATTCATGCGGTTGATATTGAGCTTTATAAGTAAAAGGATTTTTATTTTGCGATCGACAGCATAGGCTACTTTTTAATTTGTTCCAACGGCTCAATTCAGTATCTTTTATTATGCCCTCTTTGTTTGCCCATTGCATAAAAACTTCTGGGCTAATTTTTGCTTGGTTTACTTCATTTCCTATCATATTTTCCGCTAATGTTTGCAATTGTTCTATTGTTATAGAACTGCCACCTTTTCCTCGTTTTTTATGATTTAAAATTCGATTACTTGTTAAAGTAGTTAATTCATCTAAAGAGCGGATATTTCTAAGATCATCAGGTTGCAGGAATTCTTGACTCGGGTCGAAATCATTAAAAGTTTCTACTTTTGGAGAATTTTGAGGGAATTGAGAGCTTTTTTCTTTCAAATATCCCATTACTGATAATTCTTGAGCGGTTTCGTCACATTCTTCAGCTGTATGTATAGGAATGGTTATGGTAATAAACAATAAATAAGTAATAAAAAATTTTTTTTTCATATTATTCCTTATTTTTTCCCTTTTTAATATTTATTAAGTTAGCAAATAATTATTTTCATTCTAAAGAAAAATTTTTAATTATTGAGTTATCTATAAAAAGAGAGAGAAAATTTTTTTGATATAAATTGTATTAGCAAGAGAATTTTTACAATAGAAATGATTCTTCTCTCTCCCTTTTTTATACAGACTCTATTTGTTATCTTAATAACTCGCTATTCCCATTCTAAAGAGCCAGCTGTTTGGTATTCAGTTACGCGTGTTTCAAAAAAGTTCTTTTCTTTACTCAAATCAGTTGCTTGTGACATCCAGGGGAATGGGTTTTGTGTACCAAATATTTTTGGTAGATCAATTCGTTCTAAACGGCGATCAGTAATATATTCAACATAATGTGAAAATTGATTAGCATTAATACCAAGCATCCCTTTTGGGCATGCATCAAATGCATATTGTTTTTCCAGCAAAACTGATTGCTTAATAAGGGTAATAATTTCATCTTGGAATGTTGGTGTCCAAATTTCTGGATTTTCTGCTTTTATGGTGTTAATTAAATCGCAACCGAATGCTAAATGAAGACTCTCATCACGCATAATATATTCAAATTGCTCTCCGATGCCAACCATTTTATTTTGGCGCTTTAATGCAAGCATCATTGCAAATCCTGCATAAAAAAAGATGCCTTCCATAATGACATAAAAACCAATTAAATCATGAACAAATCGCTGCATTGTTTGTGTGCTATCAGGAATAAAACTTGGATCCAAGAGTGATTTGGTTAGTCCAACAACAAAGTCATCTTTTTGTTTAATACTTGGTATGGTTTCATACATATTATAAATTTCATCTGGATCAAGTCCGAGCGAATCACAACAATAAATAAATGTGTCGGTATGAACTGCTTCTTCATATGCTTGTCGTAATAAATATTGACGACACTCAGGATTGGTAACATGTTTGTAAACAGTAAGGACAATATTATTTGCTGTTAATGATTCTGCAGTAGAAAAAAAGCCAAGATTCCATAAGATAAGCCGTCGCTCTGTCTCAGTAAGCTCAGTTGTTGATTTCCATTGTTCAATATCTTTTTGCATTGAAATTTCTTCTGGTGTCCAATTATTAGCAACGCCATCTTTATAATGTTGGCGAGCCCAAAGGTAGCGCATTGGTAAAATTTTATTTGGGTCAACTGTAGAATTATTAATAATGCCATGTGTATTCATTTTTGTTCCTTAATGATTAATTATTGACATGCTTCACAGCTTGGGTCTTCCATTAAATTACAAGATTGTGGGTTCGTTTCATTGTTTGTTATTTCTTGTTTGTCTTCTTCACTTCCCATGGTATAAACTCGTTTTTGTGTAAAACCAAATTTTTTTGCATCAAGTGTTGATTTTTCAATTTGACTTGCCCCAAGTGTTCTTAAATAATAAGTTGTTTTAAGCCCAAGCTGCCAGGCAGAGATATAAATTTCACTTAATTTTTTACCCGAAACCCCTTGCATAAATACATTATGTGATTGACTTTGATCAATCCATTTCCCGCGGGCAGCAGAAATTTCGATCAACCAGAGCGGGTCAATAGAGAATGCCTCCTTATATTTAGCTTTTATCTGTTGTGGAATACGGGCAATGGATTGAAGATTGCCATCATAATATTTGATCTGATCAAGCATATCTTGATCCCAGAGACCTAGTTTTTGTAAATCTTTAATCAAATATTTATTAACAATGGTAAATTCACCATTCATATTTGCTTTCACATACATATTTTTATAAATTGGCTCAATAGAAGGAAATACGCCGCTAATGTTGGCAATTGTTGCTGTGGGAGCAATTGCCATAGTATTGGAGTTACGCATACCAAATTGTTGAACATGGACGCGTACAGGGGTCCAATCAAGTTTTCCTTCCTTTTTTATATTGATAGGAATACCACGTTCTTGTTCAAGTAAAGCAATAGTATCTTGTGGGAAAATATTACGATCCCATTTAGAACCATCATAAGAAGCATAGGTACCACGTTCTTTTGCTAATTTTGAAGAGGTAAGAATAGCATGGTAAGAAATTTTTTCCATAATTTCATCTGCAAATTCACCTGCCTGTGGGTCGGTAAAATTAATATTAAGCTGATAAAGTGCATCTTGAAATCCCATCAACCCAAGACCAACGGGACGGTGACGAAAATTTGCTGTTTGTGCTTCTTTGGTCGGATAAAAATTAATATCAATAACATTGTCAAGCATGCACATAGCAGTAGATACTGTTTGGGCAAGTAGGTCATTGTCGAGCGTACCTGTCATAGTATGTCGTGCCAAATTGATTGATCCAAGATTGCAAACGGCGGTTTCTTGTGCAGATGTATTGAGGGTAATTTCTGTGCATAAATTTGAGCAATGAACAACCCCAACATGGTCTTGCGGTGAACGAATGTTACATGGATCTTTAAAAGTAATCCAGGGATGTCCTGTTTCAAATAAGCGACTGATCATTTTTCGCCATAATTGTTTTGCAGGAATAATTTTAAAAAGAGCAATTTCGCCTTCTTGAACTTTTTTTTCATATTCTTGATAGCGTTTTTCAAATGATTTACCATAAAGATCATGGAGATCTGGCACCTCTTCTGGTGAAAAAAGTGTCCAATTTTCATCGGCAATTACTCTCTTCATGAATAAATCAGGAATCCAGTTTGCTGTATTAATATCATGAGTTCGGCGACGTTCGTCACCAGTGTTTTTGCGCAAATCAAGAAAATCTTCAACTTCTAAATGCCACGTTTCAAGATAAACAACGGTTGCTCCTCGTCGTTTACCACTCCGATTAATAGCAGCAGTGGTATCATTGACAATTTTCAAGAAGGGAATAACACCTTGGCTTTCTGTTTTGATAGAATTAACAATTGCCCCTACCGCACGAATATTACTCCAATCATTGGCAACACCACCTGACCATTTTGAAAGTTGCGCATTATCGCCAAAGCATTTAAAGATGTGTTGTAAATCATCTTCTACGGTACTTAAAAAACAAGAACTTAATTGCGGGCGTGTAAGACCTGCATGCAATAACGTTGGTGTACTTGGTACATAACGTAACGTTGACATGGTGTTATAAAAGGCTACCGCCTTTTCATTTTTATTTTTTTCATTATAAGAAAGCCCCATTGCTACTCGCATCCAGAATGTTTGTGGAAGCTCAACGCGCTTTTTTTTGTATTGTATAAAATATCGCTCATGTAAGGTACGTAATCCCATATAATCAAACAAAAAATCCCGTTTTGGCTCAAGATGTGCAGCTAAATAATTTAAGTCAAAATCAAGCATACGGTTATCAAATAATTGTGCAGAAACCCCTTCGGTGATACCAGTAATAAATGTTTGTTTATAAATATTGCTAATATCAGTGCGCATTGCTGAACAATTTGTTACTTCTTTGAATAATTTTTTAAATAAAAGCCGAGCAGCGATGTAGCCATAAGCAGGATCTTGTTCAACAAAGGCGATGGTAGCAAGTGTTAATGCATCGGCAATTTCGGTTGTGCTAATACCATCAAAGATATTTTTCGTTGCTTCTTTGACGATGAGTTCAATATCAACAACTGATTCATAACCAAGTGATGCCCATGCAATTGCTTGATACAATCGGTCTAAATCTAATGTTTCTCGTATACTATTTATTTTTTTTACAGAAAATACGGAATGAATTTTTTTTTCATCACTATCTATATACTTCTTTTTATATGGATAAGACATCCTCGTTGAGTTTCTTGAAAATTCTTGTTCCATTATATCCCTTCATGCTTTTGGTAAGGCTTATAATATGTTATTTGGTAGTATTTTTACCTTCAATTTATTTTTATGAGCATGTATTGATCTATTTTGAATCATGTACTATTATTAAAAAATATTTTTTTTAACTATTGACAGTAAGAAAAATCGTAGAAGGTACTATATAACTAGAGTAATGATTAAAAACCTCAGAATCAAATAGTTTTTTAATATTTTTTGTCGAAAATATATTCTAAAATTTTTTAAATCATAAGACTAATAAAACATTCACATAGAAAATTAAAATTGATGGATAACACAATAGAAAAAAATTGCTGCAGCACTTATTTTTCAGCAATAATTAAGAAAAAATAAATAGGAATAAGTAAATTACATAGAAAATATTTTAAAAAATTTTTTATATTGAAATCATGAAACAATAATT
>JBAVPH010000052.1:0-2441 GCA_049692855.1 Candidatus Babeliales bacterium
ATGGAAGCAATGGCTACAGGGTTACCAGTTATATCTACCTATCATGGAGGAATTCCTGAGATTGTAAAAGATAATGTTTCTGGTTTTTTAGTACCAGAACGAAATGTTGAGATGTTGCTAGAAAAAATGATTTATTTAATTGAGAATCCAGAGAGTTGGATTTCCATGGGAAAAGCTGGTGCTGAATGGGTTAAACAAGAGCACAATAAAGATATGGCAATCAATAAAACCATTGATATATTTTTTTCATTACTTAAGGAAAAAAAATTAACTTAAGTGGGATTTTTAAATGAGTATAATGAGAGCAAAGAAAAAAATTTTAGTTATTTTTTTATTAATAAATCAATTAATAAGTCAGTATTCTGAGGGAAAAATAAGTAATGTCGTTCAACAGTTGCGCCCATTAAAAATATTATTTGTGACAAGTAAATTTCCTCATGCAACTCGGGTATATACTGATAATCAAATAGCAGGATTATTGGATAAAGGACATGATGTTTATATATTAGCACGACAACCTGGAAAATATGCAGATTATCCTTTAATTAAACAATATAATCTTTTGGCAAGGACCTATTATTTTGAGCAAATTGAAGGAAATAAAAAAGTACCTGCTGAATTAAAAGATATCGACATTATTTATTGCCAATTTGCAGGGTTAGGAGAATATTGTTTACAATTAAAAAAGACAAAAAAGATAGATGCACCTTTAATTATTTGTTTAAGAGGAGCGGATGCGACAAAGGCTTTTCAAAGAAATCCTCATTGCTACGACAATCTTTTTGTAAAAGCAAATCTTTTTTTACCAGTTTGTGAATATTTTAAAAATAATATGATTAAGTATGGTTGCGATCCTAACAAAATTATTATCCATCATTCTGCTATTGATTGTGCTAAATTTGAATATAAAAAGCGTAAAAACCCAAAAAGAAAGGCGGTCAAGTTTATTGTTGTAGCTACTTTGTCTGAAAGAAAGGGAATTAGATACATACTTTATGCACTTAATAAATTAAAAAAGAAATACCCACAGATTAAACTGACAATTTTAGGGAGTGATCAAGGCGAGCGGGAGAAACAAAAAATTATTATATTAAACATTATTAATGAACTAAATCTTCACAAATATGTTACCTTACTAGGTTTTCAACTTCACCAGCGCGTAGTCTCTGCGCTTCATGATGCACATATATTCGTTCTTACTTCTTATACCAGAACAACAGGGATAAAAGAAGGAATACCAAATTCGTTAATGGAAGCAATGGCGACAGGAATGCCTGTGATAGCTACGCAACATGGCGGTATTCCGGAATTGGTAAAAAATGGTAAATCAGGTTTTTTAGTACCAGAACAAAATGTTGATGAGCTTGTTAAAAAAATGGCTTATTTAATTGATAATCCATCCTGCTGGGAACAGATGGGAAGATTTGGCGCTGCATGGGTGAGGCAAGAACATGATAAAGATAAAGCGGTTGATAAACTCATTAATATATTTTTGTCAGTATTAAATAAAAATAATAATCAGCTTTTTATTTAGGAAAGATGTTGCTAATAAATAAATATCAAAAAAATTATGCAATATTGCAAAGAAATTTATTATTTTTTGCCTGTTGCCTTATCATAAACCTTACGATGCAAAGTGAAAATATTACTGAGACGAATAAAGAAAAAAGACCATTAAAAATTTTGGTTGTTGTGAGTTTTTTCCCGCCACAATCAGGAACGGCAGTTCTTAATCAGATTACTGGGTTAATTGACCGTGGCCATGATGTTTGGATTTATTCTAAAAAAAGAGGAAATTTAGAATTAAGTCATCCAGATATGATTAAGTATAATTTACTTGAGCGGTCTTATTTTCATTCTGATTTAAAGCGTAAATTAGATAATTTACCTCCTGATTTATCAACTTTTGATATTATATATTGTCAATTTGGTTATCGCGGAAATGAGTTTCTGAAGGAAAAAGAAAACCAACAGTTAAAAGCAAAACTGATAACCTGCTTTCGGGGAGCTGATTTAAGTAAGCATGTGAAGACGAATCCTCATAAATATGATTTATTGCTTCAAAAGGGTGATCTTTTTTTACCAGTATGTAAGGCTTTTAAAAATAGATTGATTTCTCTCGGTGCCCATCCAGAAAAAATAATAGTGCACCCTTCAGCAATTGATTGTAAAAAATTTTCTTTCAAGCCGCGCACGCTTGAGGCAGGGGAGACAATAAAAATAGTTACAGTCTGTCGTTTGATAGAAAAGAAAGGGCTCGTTTATGCTATTCATGCCATTGAGCGTCTTGTTCGCAAAAATAAAAACGTTACCTATGATATTATTGGTTTTGGCCCAATGGAACAAGAATTAGAAACATTAATTCAGCGGCTTGGCATACAAAATAATATACATTTAGTTGGTCGTGCAAGTGAAGATGAGGTAGCAGAAATACTTGATAA
>JBAVPH010000053.1:0-10191 GCA_049692855.1 Candidatus Babeliales bacterium
AGATAAAATAAACTATACAGAAAATACAAGTTTTGAAGAACATTGTAAAAAACGTTTCAATACTACATACCTTTTTTATAGACATGGCATCTGCTTTCATGGAGGTCACATTTTGGCTCCCTCCCGAAAACATTGGAAAAACTTCAAAAAAGAGGTTCTTGATCTTCTTCAGCCACTTCCCGATAGTCTTTTCGACTTGTTTGAACAACATGATATGAATGTAATAGCCAAGTTAGTAAAGAAATATAAATTACACTTTATTTCATTACATGATAATTCTTTGCAAATTTATGCTATGGATGAATCAGGAAAAGGAAAAAAACATATAACAATTACATTGCCAGAAGATGAATCAAAGAAACCAATTATAAAGTTTATATTCCTTTATTCTAAAGATGATCTTAGAAAAATTAATCTTATTCTACATTTTTTACAAGATGCATTCTATCGATGTAGAGACTCTTATGCAGTAACAAACATAATGGACGATTTAATGTATAAGAAAAATTTGGGTTAATTTTTTATTTCGCAACACTTACTTTGGCTGGACGTAATACTTTATCTTTAAAACGATATCCTTTTTGCATTACTTCAACAATAGCACCTGTTTCATGATCAGGAGATTCAACTTGTACTAATGCCTCGTGATAAACTGGATTAAAAGCATCATACTGTGCAATTTCTTCAACCCCAAACTTATGCTGTAACGCAAGAAGTGACTGATAGATTAATGCAAATCCTTCAATCCACGATTTATCTTCTGTTGTTTTTTCTTGTTTTTTATGTTCAGCCAATGCACGTTCAAAATTGTCAACAATGTCCAAAAGTTCGGTGAATATTTCTGCTTGGGCAGTACCAATCCATAACCTTTGTTGCTCAATCATTCGTCTTTTAAAATTTTCAAAATCTGCATTAAGATAAACAAATTTATTTTTCCACTGAGTAATTTCTATTTTGCAATTATCAAGCTCTTCTTGCAATGCACTGTTATTTTCATTTTCTTCATATACTTCTTTTGCCTCTTGTACTGTTTGTTCATCAGTTGTTGTTTTTTTTATTTTGTTCACATCTTCCATTGAAATTTTCTCCACTTATATTTTTCTTTTTCTTTTTTCAAGATAACAGTTTATTGTATGCCCAACGAGAGCGCCACCCAATACAATAAAAAAAATAAAAAATTTATGAGTAATAAGGTATTCAATTGTTACAAACTGAAAATATACTGCTATAACAAAAAATATTGTCAAGCCTATTAGCCGATGAATTACTTGCCTTATTAAAAAATTTTTACATTTTTCAGTTGTTAAAAAACATGGAATTTCCATAAAAATACCTTCAATAAAAAAAAGTGGCCAAGACCACTCCTGTTTTCTTACTTTTTATTATTATAGCATTAAACTAAGCATATTTAAACAAGATTAAGTACTTTTTAGCTGGTTGATCACTTTTTATTATTGTGGTAACTAGTTGAAGTGATTTTATACATCCTTTATAAAACAAATAATTCATAACATAATCATAAAATTCACAGAATTTTCACCCATATGTTTCTACATAATAAAATGAGCAGAGCTATTTTACCGGGCCAGACAATCTAAAATTTTTTCTGACTACTGAATTTCATCTAACTATATGGATAAAATTGAACCACTTATTGACCCTGTTATTCCTAATGCAATTAATCACCTAATTATCATTTTGGTCAAAGATATTTTCTTTAAAACACGCCTAACATTTGCGGTGCTTCTTCTGCAATTCGCTGTTTGTATCCAGACTCTTTTCTGGCAGCAACAATTTGTTTCGCATAGGCGATTGGATCAAATGCGGCATTATTTTTTTGTTCTTTCAACTTTTTCCAATAATAAATTAACTCTGGCATGGAAAATAAAAAAGAGTAGTAAAATAACTCCTATTTCTTTATTGTCATTATTATATCATTAAATTAAGCATATTTAAATGAGAACAGATCAAAAATAAGGCAAAATTACATCATCACGATTCATTAGCCTAAGTTCATTATTTTTTCCTTTCCTTTTTGCTCTATTTTTTTTATAAATAAAACAATATAAAAAGCAATAAACAGCATCGAAGATTTTAAAAGGCATACTTGATGAAAACAAAAATATGGTGTTTGGCAGCAGGAATTATTGCATTATTTGCAGCCATTACACACGCATTTGATAATCCACATTTTTATCGCGCAAGCTATCTTTTTTCAGAACCCCGATTCCAACGTAATTTACTGACCACCTTTGATATTACCTTGGGTGGCGGATCAACAGACAAAGCACGCAATCAAAACCATAAAACAGTTCCCTTACTCAACATTATTGGATTACATAACATGCACGAACTTGGTGTTAATGTACCAAACAAAAATTTAGCTGATCCACGAGATGTGATTTTAACGCAATTAGCATTGACCCCTGCACGAGACCGATTTGCAACTTTTTCTATTGATGGCACTTTTAGTATTTTTGAAGCAGATTTTTCCTACATCCAAAATACCTACCGCGGTATATTTTTACAAGCCTATTTGCCGGTACGAAAACTTGAAATAAAAAATATTAAGTTTATTGATCTTTCACCCACCGATGATGCTTTTTCCAATGTAAAGACACCTATCTGGCAAGTATTTTTACAACAATTTGATAACATTTTACAAAAATATGAATTAAGTAAAGAAGAAACGGATCAGACGGGGGTAGGAGATCTGACTTTTTTTGCTGGTTGGACACATAATTATCAAGAAACAAAATTGCTCGATTTTGTTGACATCACCCTCCGACTTGGTCTTCTTGCTCCAACGGGAAAAACAAGAGACGAAGATGAAATATTCTCACTCCCCCTCGGTTATAATGGTCATTGGGGAATTCCTTTTGTTGCAGATGTGGCAATTGGTTTTTATGATTGGCTTACGTTAGGCGCTCATTTACAAACAATGTTTTTTACAAAACGAACTGCTGAAATTCGCATGAAAACAGGCCCACAACAAAGTGGTTTAATTAAACTGGCAAAAGGGTTAGCAGAAATTGATAAAGGAGCAATTTGGAATGCTGGTGGCTATATTAAAGCAGATCATTTTGCTTCCGGTCTTTCTATCACACTCGGCTACTCATTTACCAGCCAAAATAGTGATAGTATTTGCCCTTGTAAGCCAAATGAGTTTGATCCTGCCATTGTTAACAGTGATCAAATACTGCAAGGATGGAAAATGCATACCATTAATTTTTTTATCGAATATGATTTCACTGAACAAGATTCACAATTTGGGCCACGCCTTGGATTTTTATATAATACGCAAGTTGGTGGTAAAAGAGTATTTAAAACTAATATCCTTGGTGGAAACATTGGGCTCGATATTGCATGGGACCTATAACAACAATATTATTAAAAAGGTAGTAGCAAAAAAATGAAGCAAAAATTGAGATTGAACAAAATTCGAAAAAATAAACAATTTTTTTTTATTTGGTTATTACACATAGTTGTTTTATTTTCCTCTTTTAAAATTTATCCAACCATTGTTGTTCGTGGTAATGATACAGATTCACCATTTGGTTTTACCGCCCCGGTTAATACCAGCATATTTGATTGTCGCACGGGTACTTTTTATGTTGGTCTGCAAGCAGGCGCTAACAATTTTGCTGTATCAAAAGGGCCACGGCCTAATTTTAATAATACCATTACTTTTACTGGCATTGCTGTTGATAGCGATGATGTATTACTCATAGATCAAGCAATTGAATTTCTTACGTTATCATTACAAAAGCAAACAGCGGCATTGCTTGGCATTGTTGTGCAGGCAAATGATGGACTCCAAAGCCAGACTATCTCAGTATTACCAACAGACAACAGAACTGATCCATTACGAACTGATATATTAAATGATGCAAATACTGCTGAGACTGCTGGCATTATTCGCATCGCTGCAAATGAAGATCATATGCTTGCAATTGTGCGTCCACAAAACGGTGATTTTGGCGAAAATGGCGGTGGCGTTGCTTTGGTGCAAACAATGTTAAGCAATAGTACTCTTACTGTCACGGTAAAAGATGCAACTACTGGTTTTACTGGCAATCAAGCACTCGCTCTTAATGCCAGTTCTACGCAAATAAAAGGAAATGGAGGCGGTCAAGATGTTCTATTCTCCAATAATGGTGATACTAACCAAGTAGCATTTTATTATGATAGTTCACTCCAACGCGCATACATTGGTTTACGCATTCAAACAAATAATGAGATGACTGCTATTGGTAAAGCAGTTGTTATTGCACGGCTCGAATCTATTGATGACAATGATGATAAAAAACTTGTATTACAAGATATTGTTGCTGATAGCGCCATCGAAGGGGATGATCAAATTATTGTTGCACGGGATTTGGATATAAATTTACGTGCAAATAATATCAGTGTTATGCATGCAAGTACGGGACCAAGCTATTTAATTATTAATGGTGGTATCGGTTCTACTGATCAAATTGGTAATCAATTATTTGCCCTACCACTTATTAACAATTCCAATAATGAGGAAAATCATGGTTCATTAGCAAATAAAAATGCTGCTTTAGTTAATAATGTTTTTGTAACACCTGCAACTGACCCTGATCAACTCCCAACAGAAAATGATGATGCTGCTTGGATTGGCAATGGCCCATTACCGATAGAATCAAATCAAGTAATTTCAGAACTTATTGTTATTGGTGATACTGTTTATGTAGCACTTAATACAGAACCAGATACTGATAATGATACCGGTATTCTTTTTTCACAAGCATTATTTGATAGCAATGGAAAAATTATTCGCTGGACACCATGGTCAAAACGAGCAACTCCATTCAATGCGTTTCCAGGAACAAGTCTTCCTGGTGATGTTACCCATGATGGTCGCGTAAATTTTTTTGCAATTGACATAAAAACAGGTAATGCTTGGATTGTTGAAGGAACAACAGGACAAGTAGTTGGTGTCACTACATGGAAAACACAAAGTTCCTCACCCTCAACAAACAATTTGCTAACAAGTTTGACGACTAATTTATGGAATGGTTGTTACAGTACTCTTGATTTAGATCAATCAACGCAGGGTTTTTCCAGTACAATGAACCGATATGCTTTATTTGGTGGCACTAATCAGATTATTTTTACACGTATTAGCCAAGCAAAAATAATAGGAGATAGCGGTAGTCCACAAACAGTGATATCTGATTTTTCTTCCGCAGAAAATTTTTTAAAAACAACATTACCCAATAATGGTGGTAATGTGTTTACACTTGCCTATAGCCAACGCGAACAAGAGCAAGGCAATCAAAATTATTTTTTTGCTGGTACCAGTAAAGGATTATTCGTATTCACTAACAATGCTGGCGAAGGATTTAATGTTGATCAACTTGCTGAACTCAATCAAGAGCCATTTACATCACGCAGCTGGCGGAAAGTAAATAATATTGCAGGTACTGTTGTTGATATCAAGTCATCTGGTAATACATTGTATATTCTTACCTTTGAATCAAGACAAAATCAACCTCTGAAAAGCACCCTATATAATGTTCACTTTACAACAAACATTAATACCATGTTTCAAGCAAACAATATTAATATTATTGCGGAAACAAAAACTGGTGTTTTTTCAACCGTGTCTGAATTTTTTGGTTTACAAATTATTGCGACGGGAAATTTTCTCACTCCTGCAGAAAAGGAACAACTCATTCTTGCAACAAATCAAGGATTATTCAAAACAAATGCAAATCAAATAGCACAAACTGGCAGCCCTGCTGCACGCAATCAAACAGAAGCTGCATGGAAGTTTATTGAAAATACGAATAAAAAAATGTTTTTTGGAATTGGTGGCATGACCACTCCAATTCGTCATAATGTCTGGCCATTTAGCGTTGAAGATGAAAATGGCTTTCAAACATTCGAACGGGCCACAATACATCAATTAAGTGGTTCTGGCAATGAAGTCGGTATTGCGCCACTTATTAATAATTTTACCCCAATGCAATTTAACGCACAAGATACAGCAAATCGATTTACAACCCTTGATCCAATAACTTCTTTTTGGTCAGATGGCGCACGACGATTTTTTATCTTTAATCGCACCATTGATCCGCCAACACAAAATAAACTTGGCATATTACCATTTGATGTCAATACAGTAAGTGCAGTAACTGCCACCATTTTAGACGACCATCCAGCACTCGCAAAAATCAATCGTTTTTTCTGGACACAAGTAATTGGTGCAACTGGATTTATGATGGCAGGAACAGAACAAGGGGTGGTTACGTTAGAATAAATAGAACAAACAAAAAATGTATTATTGCACATTAAATAGTTTTTTGTCTTCCTCTAATTCTTTGATAAACAATGCTGCATCAGCATCGGTAATATTTTCTGGAAAATATGGGAAAGGCTCATTTACCATTACATCAAATCCTTGATTTTTTAGCCTTCTTGCAATGTTTGTATGCAACTGAAACAATACAACTTTTGCTTCTGCTTTAGATAAACTATCTCTTTTTAAGAAAGACTCAAGTAGTTCGTCACATACTTTATTTGAAATTTCACTAAATTGTTTACGAGATGGCAAATTGTATTTTTTTCCTAATTCACTCGCCATATTAAAAGTACTCATTAACCCGAAGCCTAAAAAAACACCGAAAGAAAATCGACGCATAGCTATTCCCTTATTTATTATACTTATTTAACAATAATTTTATGAATAAAAATTAAGGAAAAGAATAAAATAAATAAGAAGAAATTTCAATTCTTATTATAGGCAATAATCAATTTTTTCAAAAACAATTGTAATTGTTTACTTGTTTTTTGTATGCATAATAAGCGCTCATCAGTAGATTTTTTTTCTTGTTCGCTCAACTGTTGAATATGCTTAACTACCTGCATAAGGTAAACAACATCATCTGGGATTATGCGATATTTTGTTTTAACCATATGCTCTAAACAAAACTGCGCATAAACCAAACGGCCAATGGTTGTTTCAAATAATAATTGATAATTATCTGATTCAATTTGCTCTACAAATTCCTGGTATAATTGCATATCATTCCAGGATTGCATGCAACTATCAAGAGCTTTTTTAAACAAGCTCGCAGGAAAAAGACTATCAAATGAAAGCCGTATTTGCTGAGCATGTAATGGCAAAATACTTATCACAACAAAAAGAAATATACTTGTTGCTCTATTGCTTTTTTGCTTCATTTCCTCCCCTATTTTTCAAAATCCCCTGAAAAATTTTTCAAAGCAAGCAAGTTACTAAAAAGTTCGATTCCCTCTATTTTATTATTTCATTTTATTATTCAAATTGTCAATAATTAAAAATGATTATTTTTTTGCAATAAAATATTTACAATAATAGACAGAATTAAAATGGCAAATCATCAGCAAATGGCGGCTCATCTTTGAAATCAATTTCACCCATGCCAGATCCATCATTATTCTTGTTATCAATATCTTGTGATTCTTTATTATTTTTCTTTTTTTCAGATTTTGCTGCTTGCACTTTTGTTTTTGCTTTCTCAAGTTGCTCAAGTAATTCTCGCTCTGTTTCATTCGTTGGATCAAGCTGTAATCCACTTCCCGTTTGATTATCCCAGGATTTATTTACAATCTCATTATCTTGAACATCCATTTCTGCGCTTGAAGATAAAAAGACAACACGATCTGCAACAATCGAATGTTTATTTCTTTTTTGTCCTGTTTGATCTTCCCATGTATCAAATTTTAATCTTCCCTCAATCAATACAGAACGCCCTTTGCTTAAATATTGTCGACAACTTTCTGCTTGTGCTCCCCATACATCAATATCGATATAGCATACTTCCTGCACTAAGCTCCCTGTTTGTCTATTTTTAAATTGACGATTTGTTGCTAAACCAAGTCGACAAACTGCTTGTCCTGATGCTAATTGTCGATACTCGGGATCGCGCGTCAAATTACCAATAAGAATAACACGATTAAACCCTGCCATAGATGTCCTTTCCATTGTATTTAAAACTTTAAAAGCTCTAGAAAAAAATTAACTTATAACTCTCTTATCCTTGAACATAACAAGAAAATATATTTTTGTAAGCATTTTATTAACACGTGTTAGAAAAAGATAAAAAGTCATACTTCCAGCGCATATTACTTATTAATAGTTGTTTTTCTTCAACCGTAAAGTCATACAAAGAAAGCATTTCTATATCACGTACAAATTCTCGCTTAACATTTTTGTCTCTAATTTTTATTATTGCTGAACATTGTAATTTATATAATGAGTAAATAAGATTTCCATAACATTCATCGTTCATATTTCCATGAGATGCAATCAACATGGTATTAATTTCTGTTAATATTTTTTTTAGAAAATTATAATTATGTTTCGTCAACCATCCATAAAATTTATTTACTAACTTATACAAGCCCCACCCAGTAACTATTGCTGGAATAAGAGCAGTAAATCGCAATGTCATTTGATTTCTTTTAAATTCATTATCAAGCAAATAAACCCAGTGAATAAATTCTTTCAAAGCTTTTTCACGATCACTCCAAATAACAAATTGTGCTAAATTTGAGTGATAATCTATTTCTCCGGTAAAGTCATATTTGTTCCATAAGCTCGGCTTTAAAATATTACCTTTTAATCGTTGCAATGGCCCAATATTATTTTTTTGAATTCCTTGCCATGCTTCCTTTCGTTGCTCATATGTTAATCGTCCCACTTCATGTTCTTTCTGTAAGTAAGCACCAATTAATTCACTTGCTATTGTTTTTCTTTCTTCTGCATCCTTCATATACCTCTCTACATTTTCTTTTCGCGCTAAACTAAACTCTTTTTGGTTATTACTACCCATAATAGTTTTATAAATTTCTCGCAATGGTGTAATAAAATAGTCATGCCATCCTTTACAAAAAGAATTTGCATATTGATTACGCGCATCTGTATTAATTAATAGATCAATGCATTTTCTGTTTTTATAGACTAAGCCTGCTCCAGTAAATAATAATGCATATTTAAACCAATGACGAACAAAATGGTGTGATGGCTTTAGCTTATTTACATAACGTAAGGCACGATCTTTATATGCTAGTGCATCTGCAATCATTTGTTTCATTGTCTCAGTATGATCGACAACGTTTGTTTGTCCCCCTGTGTATAATTCTTGCATTATTGTTATCATTTTATTCGTCCAACAAGAATAGGCTTCCATTGTTGTTTGGACTGGAAATGCTTGTGCGTGTTTTGCTAAAGAGCCCATTATTCTAAAATACTTCTGTTGTAATGCAGATAATAACCTAATATTATTGCTAACCTCTTGTTGCTGTTTTTTGCCCATCAACCATTTAACCGGTGACTTGTGAAATAAGTAATAAGCAGGGGAAGTATTCATTTCTTTCCAATAAGACAAATGATTATCAATAATTACCAGCATACTTAAAAGTATCTCATTCGTATGGGCCTGCAAAATAACTAACGCTTGCATAAAAAGAGCAATTTCTATTGTTGCATGCTTTTTTGCCAATGATTCATCAACTTGATTTAATAATGTAAGTACCTGCTTTAATGTTACACTTTGTTTTATTTGCATTAGTATTTTATGTAATGAAACATTATCATGGTGACAAGAAAAATTATGATGGAGTTCATCAATAAAAAAGGTAACTTTGTTCTTTAATTGTTTCTCAATATCAATCTTATCCACTACATATTCATCATATTTTTTGCTTTTTTTTCTGTCTAATTCAATAAATGGATAAAGTGGTGTTGTTATAAATAATAAAAAAAAGCTAAACATACTTATTTTATTTTTATTTTGATTCATTGCTTCCCATTTCATTAGTCAAATTTATTATTTTTTAGGCTTGTCATCACTTACTTTTTTTGCATCTGCATCAAGTGATGATAACGATAAGACTTGTTCATGCAACATTCGCTTTATTGCTCTTAATTCTTGTCCATAAAAGGTAAGTTTTTTATTTAAATCTGCTAGCTCTTCTTTTTTTGCAGAAAGCAAAAAACATTTTTCATTATCTAAAAACGCATATATATGCGTTAATAAGATCGATTGTATGTCAGCAAATTCCCGCATAATAGCAGGAACTATTTGCATAATATCCCCCATATCTTTTAGACATTCTTCGCGCAGTACGTTGATTGACATTCGTGGTAATTTTTTTTCTTTTTTTTCTAATAAAAAT
>JBAVPH010000054.1:0-2802 GCA_049692855.1 Candidatus Babeliales bacterium
ATCTCTTTCTTTTCGTGATCGAAAGATTTTTGACAATATTTCAGTCACTATACAGCAAAAACAACGTATTGGATTGGTAGGACAAAATGGTTCTGGAAAATCTACCCTTTTGCGTGTGATTACTGGAAATCAATCTCCTGATAGTGGGGTGGTGGCAATAAATAAGAATAAAAAAATTGCTTATTTGCCGCAGGAAGTTGTTTTGTCTTCAGATAAATCTATTCTTGCTGAAACTTTATCCGTATTTGAGCAGATTACTGTTTTAGAGAGGGAGGGGAAAGAGCTTGAAGAGCAATTAAAAAAAGAACAAAACGAAAAAATACTTGAACGTTATCTTCTTATTCAAGAACAACTTGCTGATTTTAACATTGGAGCTGCTACTGCAGAAGCAAAAAAGATATTAATGGGGTTAGGTTTTTCTCTTGAACAGCTTGAAGCAGCAGTGAGTAGCTTGAGCGTTGGCTGGAAAATGCGCATTGTTTTAGCAAAATTATTATTACAAAAAGCTGATTTTTATCTTTTTGATGAACCAACTAATCACTTAGATATTACTGCAATGGAATGGTTTTTACAGTTTTTAAAGCAAGCTTCCTTTGGTTTTATCCTTATTTGTCATGATCGTTACTTTTTAAATATGCTTTGCGAGTATATTTTAGAACTTGAAATGGGATATAGCTCCTTATATATAGGTAATTATGACACATATGAGATTAAGAAGGAGCATGATCTGAAATTGCGTGAAGCAGCATATCATACGCAACAAAAAGAAATTAAGCGAAAAGAAGAAACAATTAATCGTTTTCGTGCCAGCGCAAACAAAGCAAAAATGGCACAAAGTATGCTAAAATCTTTAGAAAAAATGGAGCGTATTTCCTTGCCGCCAAGTTTAAAAACTATTCATTTTACTTTTCCACCTATCAAACGGTCTGGAAGAATAGTATTAAATATTGAAAATGTTGCGCATCAATTTGGAGAAAAACAGATTTTTTTTAATGTATCTTTTTCCGTTGAGCGGGGAGAAAAAGTTGCATTAATTGCACCAAATGGCGTTGGAAAAACAACCTTATTTAATGTAATTGTGGGTAAGTTGTCAGTGCAAAAAGGGACAATTAATTTTGGACATAACATTACTCATGCGTTATTTGACCAAGATCAAAATGCTGCACTTGATCTAAATGCTTCTATATTTGACAACATTGTTCATCAGACAAGTGGGGTTTCAGAGCAAACAATTCGTACCTTTTTAGGATCATTTTTATTTAGTAACGATGATATTAATAAAAAAATAAAAGTATTAAGTGGTGGTGAAAAAAATCGCGTTGGAATGATACGTGTTTTATTGCAACAAGCAAACCTTTTGTTTCTTGATGAACCAACTAATCATCTTGATATTTCTTCAAAAGAGCTTTTATTAAAAGCATTGCAAGAATATCAGGGGACTGTTTTATTTGTGTCTCATGACCGTGATTTTGTTAATAAATTAGCAACACGTATTATTGAATTAACACCGAATGGTGTAATTAATTATGAGGGTGATTATGAAGGTTATCTTTACTACAAAAAACAAATTTCACAGCAGCAAAAAAATGAAACATTTTCAAGAGAAAAAAAGATTGTTATAAAAAAAGAAAATCAAAAAGAATTAGAGCGGTTGCAGAAAGAAAGTAAACGGCTTGAAAAAGAGATAACAACGCTAGAACAAAAAATTATTGAGGTTGAATATTGTTTTGCACATTTAACTTATGGTTCTCAGGGGTATACGCAATTAGAACAGCAATTAATTACATTGCAGCAAAAAAAAGAAGAATTGTTGAAGTTGTGGGAGGAAGTGCAAGAAAAAGTGGAAAAATAAATTAAAATTATTTTTCAATTAATTTTTTTAATTGTTGGGCTATTTCTTGTGCACTATTTTTTGCAGAATTTACTTTTAAATCATATTTTTTATCTCCGTATACGGAAAAATAATGGCTTCGTGCATGTCCTTTTGGAGATGTTCCACGTGCTTGCTCTCGTTCTTCTAAAATTTCAAGAGGTATTTCTACGGCAACATAATAAGTTTTAAAGCCATGGAGTTTTTTTTCAAGGTCATTAAACCAATCTTGATCATAGGAAATGTAATCTACAATAACATTACAGCTATTTTGAGCATATGCTGCAATAGCACTATTCATTGCATAAGCTACTTTTTTTCCTTGTTCGCCAACAAAAAGAGTAATGACTTTATTTTCTTCTTTATCTTTTGATTCTTCTACCCATCGAATAGAATTAGATGATTGCCAAAAATGCAAATTTTCTGGTGTAATATCAGGCATTACGTTATCAAACAAATTATCGATGCCGACCTTAACCCATAAATTTGGCATCATAAGTTTTTGAAACTCTTTCTGAATAGAGCTTTTTCCTGATCCAGATGGTCCATTGAGTACAATTACTATACCAGCATTAGTTTGGCTTTTAAAAAATAATAAAAAAATAAGAATAAGTGTAAAAATAAGAAATAATATTCGAAAATAATTATTCAACAATTTCTCCTTCAGAAAGTAATCGTTCGTTTTTGTTTCCTACATATAGTGCAGCTAAAATCCAAACAATGGTCAAGCCAAAACTAAATATAGTTCCATAAACCATTAAGTTATGCATATTTGTTTTAAATGTATTATTAATTTGTGCGCCACCAAGTTTAGACATACGACCACCAAATATATCAATAAATCCTTTTGATTTAAATTTAACATCTTTACTTGTTGGAATGTACATCATTTCTTTTACCGGATTATTAACAGCATAGCCAAGACCTTTTGC
>JBAVPH010000055.1:0-3390 GCA_049692855.1 Candidatus Babeliales bacterium
TAATAAGAGTATCTTATTATCTGCATAAGAGAAAATATTTTAAGAAAATTTTCATGGATAATAAAAATTTATGATACTGACGCGCTCTTTTTATGAGCAAAATACTGTCACAGTAGCCCAAAAATTGCTTGGTAAAATAGTAATAAGAAAAATAAACAATATCTTGCTCGCAGGCATGATTGTTGAAACAGAGGCTTATTGTTTTGATAATGATCCTGCAAGCCACGCGTATAGAGGGGAAACAAAACGTAATGCTCCTATGTTTGGACGTGTTGGTTCTACCTATGTCTATTTTATTTATGGAAATTATTTTTGTTTAAATATTGTTGCTAAGCAAAAAATGATAGCTGCTGGTGCCGTATTAATTCGTGCTTTAGAACCAATAGAGGGTATTAGGAAAATGTACGAAAATCGTCGTAATAATTGTTTAACAAATTTGATTAATGGTCCAGGAAAATTGTCTCAAGCATTACAAATTACAAGAACAGATAACTTTATTGATGTGACTAAAGAAGGTTCATTGTTTATTGTCGATAGTATTATGAAAAATGTTGATGTTGCTGCAACAAGTCGTATTGGCATTACCGTTGGACTTGACAAACAATGGCGTTTTTGTTTACGAAATAATAAGTGGTTATCTCGTAAATTATAACAATTAAGTTTATTTTGAGTCTAGATGCGTGTTGAGTACCTACGAATGTGTGCTATTTCCCTTTTTTTGACTAATTTCCATTGTTTATGAATATGATGTTCTTTACTTCCTGGTTGTTTGAAAAATCGTATAATTTCGTTTAAAAAATTTTGTGTTGGTAGAAATGGCATTTTTTCTTTTTCAAGCCAGTAAATAAGCAATCGATATTGTATAGTAATATCAAAAGAAAAAAATTGAATGAGGTTAATAGAAGTTCTTTTGTTTTCTTTATAATTTATTTGCTCAAACAATGTTTTTGTATATTGTTGTAAAAAATTTTCAGTCTCTTGTAATCGATTTAATGTTGCTAAAAAATTTATATCAAATCGTATATCACATTCTTGCAAGGCAGGGAGAACTTTATGGCGAATGCGATTACGTAAAAACGCAAGGGAATCATTACTTGGATCTTTGATATAGTCAATATTATGTGCTTGCAAATAATTAATAATATCTTGTTTGTTTATTTCTAACAATGGGCGAATATAGTTAGCATATTTTGGTTGCATTGCAGTAAGACCAGTTAAGGTTGCTCCGCGAATCAAACGAATAAACAATGTTTCTTGTTGATCTTGCAGATGATGAGCAAGAGCAATATAATCAGCATTAAAATTTTTGCGAACTGCTTCAAAAAAGTGACGACGCATTTTTCTTGCTAGTTCTTCTTGTGATCCATTATATTTTTCTGTAATATCGAGTTCTGATTTTTTACTGCTAATATAAGGAATATTTAATTTTTTTGCTATTTTTTGACAAAATTGTTCATCTTTATATGAATCACTTCGCCATTCATGATCTAAATGGGCTGCAATAAGAGAAATAGAACTATTATGATGCTTTTTAGCAAGAAAATGAAACAAAAAAACCGAATCAGGCCCTCCTGAAAGCCCTAAAATGATTTTGGATTTAGGAGGGAGCAGATTGTATTTATTAATGAACTGCTCAATTTGCTTAATTATCATGAATAACCTCCATTCCGCTTCTTTTCTTGTATTTTTACAAATTAAACATCAAGATTTTTAGCAAATTGGCCATATTGTTCAATATATTCTTTTCTTCCTTTTACATCGTCACCCATAAGAGTGGTAAACCAACGGTCTGCTTCTACTGCATCTTCAATAGTGACTTGTAATAATCGTCTTGTTTTGCTATCCATTGAGGTTTCCCACAATTGTTCAGGGTTCATTTCACCTAATCCCTTGTAGCGCTGGATATTCATATAAGGTTTACTAATAGCGCTAATAGCAGTAAGCAATTGAGGTATTGTTGTACCAATAATATGGCGCTCTTTGCCAGTAACTTGCAACTTCCATTCATTGCTTTCTACTGGGGTTAATGGCGTGAGTAGTTTTAATAATGTTTTAATTTCAGGAGAAGTAAAGAATGCAAGTGGAACTTGCCATTTTTTGCTTAATCGCTGAAAAAAAATATAAGTTTGTGATGTAGTTTCGGTAGTTTCTTCTTCTTCTTCTTCTAGCTCTTTTTGTTCTGGTTCTAGGATGCTTATTGCATAATGAGGAAAGTTTTTTTTGAGTATTTCAAGCAATTGTGTAATACCATCTTCTTTTTTCCATGGATTGTTGGCGATAATTGCAGCTAAGGAATGGCAATGGTCGTAAGAAATATTAAAATTAGCGCTTATTCGCATACGACTAAGATCATAGCGTTGCAAGTCTTTTAGTAATTGCTCCCAAATTGTAGGTTCCACTTCCTTGTTGTTAATAATCAATGTTGTCTGTTCACGTGCCCAGTCAAAAAGAAATTGTTGAAATTCACTATCATCTTTTAAATATTGTTCTTTTTTCCCAATTTTTGCTTTATAAAGTGGTGGTTGTGCAATATAAAGATAACCATTTTCAATAAGAGGACGCATATAGCGGAAAAAAAATGTTAACAACAGCGTTCGAATATGTGAGCCATCAACATCAGCGTCGGTCATAAGAATAATTTTATGGTATCGTGCTTTTTTCGTATCAAATTCTTCTTGTCCAATGCCGCAACCAATTGCTGCAATGAGTGTTTTTATTTCTTCATTTGAAAGAATTTTGTCGAGTCGTGCTTTTTCAACATTTAAAATTTTACCTTTTAACGGCAAAATTGCTTGATTAGTGCGATCACGCCCTTGTTTTGCAGATCCTCCAGCAGAATCACCTTCAACAATAAAAAGTTCAGATTGTCCAGGATCTTCATTGGTACAATCAGCAAGTTTTCCGGGAAGAATCATCGATTCTAATACTGTTTTTCTGCGCGTAAGTTCGCGTGCTTTCTTTGCTGCTTCACGTGCTCGTTTTGCAATATCAGCTTTTTGTAATATTTTTTTAATAATTGATGGATTTTCTTCAAAAAAAGTATCAAGGCATGAAAATATCCAAGAATCAACAATTCCTTTAACTTCGCTATTACCTAATTTTGTTTTTGTTTGTCCTTCAAATTGTGGTTCTGGAACTTTAATACTGAGTACACAAACAAGTCCTTCACGAACATCTTCACTTGAAAAATTTTCACCTTTTAAAATATTTAATTCTTGTGCTTTTTTATTACAAATTTTGGTCAATGCTGATTTAAAACCAGAAACATGGGTGCCTCCTTCAATGGTGTTAATGTTGTTAACAAATGAAAGAAGTTGTTCGCCATAACCATCATTATATTGTAATGCAACATCCAAAATATATTTGTCATCGCTTTGTTCGCAATGAATG
>JBAVPH010000056.1:0-8754 GCA_049692855.1 Candidatus Babeliales bacterium
CTGTAATATTGTTTTTCTTTAAAGCAGAAAAATTATCACGCAATGAAGTTGCTTCTTTGGTACAATAAAAACTCCCCGCTTTTGGGAAAAAATAAAGTGCAACTTTTTTTCCTTTGAATTCTGAAAGATTATGTTTCTTTCCATCAGTACCAATCAAAGAAAAATTTGGTGCCTTTTCACCGATAGTTACTACTGACTTTTTTGCATAACAAGTCAACATAACTCCTATAAACAAGAAAAAAATAAAATAATTATTCTTCATATTACTCCTTACACTCCCATGAAAGTGGTTGTTTAATTAATTCATTAAGCATTGTTTGCACTGATTCTTCTTCAAAAATTACTTTATAAATACCACGGCAAATCGTTAAATCTAATGCATATTGTTCCATTAGTTGACACACTGATCTCACCGAATTAACTCCTTCTGGTGTATACCCAGTTTTTTCAAGAACACTTGTTAATTTTTCTCCTTTACCAAGGCGGTTGCCGACTTTTAAATTTTTGCTCAATCTCCCCATTGATGTCAATACTAAATCACCAAAACCAGAAAGCCCATATAATGTTTCAGCTTTTCCGCCCATCGCACAGGCAAGTTGGACCATCTCATGAAAACCACGCGTCATAAAAAATGCTTTGGCATTATCATTATACCCAGCACCATCAAGTAACCCAATCCCAAGCGTAACAACATTTTTTAATGCTGCACCAACTTGTACACCAATAATATCAAGAGAACTATATGGACGAAAATAATCATTCACTAATAATTGTTGTAATTCTTTGCCAACAATACAACTCGTTGAGGCTACTGTTACGGCAGTAATCTGTTTGGTCGCAACCTCTTGCGCAAAACTTGGTCCAGCAAAAACTGCCTTTTCAATTTTTTTATGAAAAACATCGTCAATAATTTGCGTTGGTAATAATAATGTTTTTTGTTCAATACCTTTACTTAATACAACCCATCGTTGATCAGCTGAAATCCAGCGCGACGCTTTTTCTAAAACTTCTCGTAAAAAAAGAACTGGAATCGCTTCAAATATCCAATCAATGCCAACTAACACTTTTTTTAAATCTGTTTCTGGCTTAATAGCATCAGGAAGTTTAATACCTGGCAAGTATCGTTCATTAATCTGTTTTTTTGCAATTGTTTTCGCTACTTGTTTATCATAGCACCATAATAATACCTCGTAACCATTTGTTGCAAGCAATGTCGCAACAGCTGTTCCCCAGGCGCCTTCACCGATAATTGTTACTTTTTTCATGTTCCAAAATTCCTTTTGGATTGATTAAAAAACAAGATTGCTTCTTTCAAATGATTATCGGTAATGTCAGGCCATAAACAATCAAGAAAATAGAGCTCGCTATATGCCGCTTGATATAATAAAAAATTACTCAATCGTTTTGCGCCACCGGTGCGAATAATTAAATCGGGATCTGGTATAGCAGCTGTCCATAAATAATTTGCAAACAAGGCGGGAGTCAAATTTTTTTCTTCCCATTTTCCTTGCTTAGTTTCTTCTATTATTGAGTTTACTGCGCCAATAATTTCTTGTCGTGCTCCATAACAAAATAATAAGTTTAAATGAAGAGCTTTACCATTTACTGTTTCTTGTTCTATTTCAGTACACGTAGTTTGGATTTCTTTTGGAAATTGTAAACGGTCACCAATAAATCGGGCACGCACCCCTTTTTCTTTAAATTCTTTAATTATAGATACCGCTTCACTCACTATAACGTTAAAAAGGTATTTTATCTCATTCGCTGGCCGTTTAAAATTTTCAATGGAGAAGGTATATAATGATAAGCAAGAGATGTTATTATCAATGCAAAACTTGATAACACGTTTTGCCGCTTCAATTCCTTCTTTATGCCCATACCAAGGCAGCCAGCCCTTTTTTTTTGCCCATCGCCGATTCCCATCCATAATGAATGCTAAATGCTTTATCATAAAAAATACTCAAATAGATCATCTGTTCGTTATTGAAAAGTAAAAATGGGGGTTGCTTCCCTTGTGCTTATTCTCTTAATCATTTTTATTCTGTTTTTTAAACTAGACAAAATAGAATAGGTAAGAGCAATGCTACTTGCAAAAAACAATCGCTCCACAATAACTACAGGTATAAGTCCAAGCCAAAGAACAGAAGACATTGGCACCGTATAAAGCCAAATTACCGAACCAACCGCATGAGCAACAAATGTACTACCCAGCGCCTGTAAAAATAATGACTTTCTTTTTACAAAATAAAGTATTATTGGAATCAACCAATATAGTGCATAGGTAAATGCGCCAAAGCCAACAGGATGAACAATAAACAAGATCATGCAGATAATAGGTAAAATAAAGCGAATTGTAATATGCGAAGACGCTAAGTAAAGAGATGCACAAAATCCAGGAATACAATATGCTAACAAGTGCAAAGAACTGACAGGATTAAATAAAAAACTAAGCATTGCTTTTAGCATAAAAAATATTCCACAACCACTCAGTCCACTTATTAGCCCAACAAGAGGTGTTGCTATTGATATTGCAGAAAAATGTGCTACTTGAGAACCAACAATAAAGCTTACTTTGAAAAAGCTCGCCAATTTTATTGATATAAGCCATCCAACCACTTGCATCCATTTCGAATATGATATAAATTTTTTCATGATAATATATCCTATATGTATACTTATTATTTATGATAACATTCTATCACTAAAGAACAAACTATGAAATATAAAGCAGTTATTTTTGACATGGATGGCACAATAATTGATACTGAACCACTCTGGCAAGAAAGCATTCATGAATTACTTACTCGTTATGACGTTCAATTGAATCAGCAACAACTTGATAACTTGCGGTTAAAAACAATAGGCCTTTCACTTACTCAAACATGTAAGTTGTTAAAAGAAACAATGCAGCTCGATGAAACACTTGACGAGCTCATGGAAGAACAAGAGGCCATCAATATGCAATTATTACAAAAAAAATTAAAATTTATGCATGGCTTTGCATCATTTCATCAAAAAATAGCAACCTATAAAGTCAAAACTGCTTTAGCTACCAATACACTACAACCAACTTTGCAAACTATTAATAACATACTCAATTTACAGCAATTTTTTGGAAACCATATATATTCTATTTCTGATGTAAATAATTGTGCTAAACCAGATCCTGCACTCTATCTATACGCAATGAAAAAACTTAAAGTTGATCCTACTACTTCTATTGCAATTGAAGATTCTACCCATGGCATACGAGCTGCCAAGAAAGCTGGTTTGTTCTGCATTGGTTTTAATTCAGCAAAAAATAAAGCTTTATTGCGTGAGGCAGATTATATTATTGATAATTATGACGAGATTGATGTAGAAATGTTATTACATTCTCTCTAAATTTTTATTCTTTTTCTTGTTGATTAGAGGAATAGAATGGATATTATTCTTTTTCTTTCTTTATTTACTTTATTTACTTTTATTTATCTTACTATTGGCTGGATTGCTTCGCAGCATATTACAACAATGAATGATTATTTCCTTGCTAATCGTAGCCTAGGGGTCACAAAAGTGACCTTTACCCTTATTGCCACACAATTGGGTGGTGCACTATTACTAGGCACCTCACAAGAAGCATATGAAAAAGGATTATATGGAATTCTACTCACGATAGGAATGGTCCTTGGCTTTTTGCTTCTTGGTTGTGGCCTTGCACCAAGATTAAGATCATTAAATGTCGTGACAACTGCAGAACTATTTGAAACAAAATATCATTCTTCTACCCTAAAAAAAATTGCTTCTACGCTTTCTATTACTACCATGAGTGGCCTTCTTATTAGTCAAATTGTCGGTTCAAAATTATTACTGAATAATATTGCATTTATGAATGAATTTTTATTTATTATTTTTTGGTGCTCAATTATTTTTTATACAGTTATTGGTGGATTCAATGCAGTTGTGTTAACCGATATTTTTCAGGTATTGCTTATTATCACTACTTTTGGTGGCATTTTTCTATACAGTATTTATCATGACCCTTTATCCTTAACTGATCTTATTACCGCCCAAAAAAATTTTAATACTCCTTTTTCTATGCGCAATATGCTTGCTCCAATTCTTATGCCAGCACTTTTTTCACTCATTGAACAAGATTTAGCCCAACGGTTTTTTGCTGCTCGTACTAAACGTATTGCATTTTTATCAGCATTTGGTAGCAGTATTATCATTTTATTATTCTCTTTTATTCCAATCTATTTTGGCATGAAGGCACGTTTATTAGCTCTCGATATTCCACTTGGTTACAGCCCTTTATTACCAGTACTCAAAACTATGGTGAACGATTTTTTTCTTGCACTTGCTCTCTGCAGTATTATTGCTGCAATTACTTCCACTGCAGATTCTTTGCTCTGTGCAATTTCTTCTAACCTTGCACAAGATTTTGATTTTTCTTTCTTTGGCGAAAGTCCCCTTAAACATGCACAATATATTACGGCTTTCATTGGCATAATTTGTCTTATTTTTTCATACCTTATGCCACCAAACATGATTATCATCATTCTTAATAGTTTAGAATTATCGGTAAGCTGTCTTCTTATTCCCCTTCTTTTTTGCTATTTTGCACAACAAGTAAAAAAATCTGCCGCTATCGGTAGCATGATTGGTGGGTTAATTGGCTTTATTGTATTTCGCATATGGATACCTAATTTTGCCCGCGAGCTTATCACTCTGTTGTTATCGTTAATTGGTTATGGTATTGGTAATTTCATCAAAGTTAATTCTCCTACAACAATGAAAAATGAAAATATTAGGTAAAATAAAAAAATTCAGTTATCATAGACTCAAAAAATAATATTTTTAAAATAGAGCAAATAGGATTTATAATGAATACAATACAAAAAATAGTTACCATTGCAGGCATAACAACCGCCTTTTCTTTTGCACATGCAGCGGAACAAGATAATACCTATTATATTAAAAAAATAGATATCTCATATTGTCGCAATATACACAACATCCCTTTTTATGCGGGAGACAACCATCAGCCTATCTCAAAAAATGATCCATTTTGCCATGATAGAGAAGCCTTATTACCTATAGCTTTCATTAAATTTGATGAAGAAGATCATCCAGGGAAAAGACGTGATGTTTTACAGCAAGTAATAAACAATAACAAAAGGACAACAAACTATAGATTTCAATATAATCTTTCAGAAACAGAAATTATAGTTACCCCTTCTCAAGAATCTCAATTAATAACAGATGCAATTACCGAATTAGCAAATTCGCAATTAAATACTGATAAAGATGATCTCCGCTGCTTTCTTGATGCGCTCAGACAAAATGAGCAAAATAGACAACACAAAGAAGAAAAAAGTAAAACTAATTAAAGCTGGAAAGATTATTCTTTCTTTTGCTGCATAGTTAAAAGTGAAATCACTTTTTCAAGATCATCAGTTATCATGAACATATTTTTATATTCTGCAAGAATAGCGCCTTCTCTAATAGCTTGATCATACCAATCAATTAATTCTTGCCAATAGTTACTGCCTATTAAAATAATTGGTATTAATTTTCTTTTTTTAAATTTTTGTAAATTTAATATCTCAAAAAGTTCATCAACAGTACCAATACCGCCAGGAAAAACAACAATAGCAACTGCATAATGCATCAATAGCCATTTACGAGAAAAAAAATAGCGTGTTCGTATGAGGCTGGCACAAGGATTTTCAAATTCAGCATCAACTCTCTGCACACCAATACCAAGCGTACATTCAGCTTTTATGCCAAGCTTTTCTTTTTTTTCTTGTGCACCACAATTTGCTGCTTCCATAATACCAGGACCACCTCCTGTTATTATAGAAAAACCTTTTTCAACTAACTGACCAGCAAGAGCATGTGCCTGTTTTGCATATTTATTTTCTTCATCAATCAATTTTCCACCAAAAATCGTTACAATAGGACCACGTAATCGCGATAACCTGAATATTCCATACCCCAGTTGTATTCCGCCATAAATTGATTGTAAAAACACTTTTAAACTTTCAGTAACCCAAAACTCTTTCATCCCAAGACCTCTCAAAATAGTTTTTTTATTTCGGCATTTTACACTCATCACGCACTAAGCAAAATGCCTGATATAAATCATCGGTCAATGTAAACAATTTTATATGTTCTTGCGCAACTGCCCCATGCTTTAAAGCCTCTTGTGTCACCCATTGCATAAATGGTCGCCAATATTCTTCACCGATTAAAACAATTGGTACTCGTTTCATTTTTCCAGTTAAAATAAGAGTCAACACCTCAGAAAGCTCATCGAGTGTGCCAAAACCGCCTGGAAAAACAATAAATGCAACTGAATAGCGCGTAAGCAACCATTTACGAGCAAAAAAATAATCAAGCATAAAATATTCTTTAACATAAGGGTTTCGAACATTTTCCCCTAAATCTTTAACCCCAATCCCCATACTTCTCCCTTTACCACCATTATTATGTAAAGCACCATAACTTACTGCTTCCATAATACCGCGTCCCCCACCAGTTAATACTGAAATATCATGCTCAATCAACCATCGTCCAATTTGCACTGCTTGCGTTGCATATACATTATCTTGTGGCAAACGAGAGCCACCAAAAATGGAAACAATTGGTTGTGGTAATGAAGATACTTTCCATGCACCATATAACAACTGCCCCCAAACACGCATTAATTTAAAAAATAAAGACGTGCATGCCCATAAACGATGGCCTATCATCTTCGCTCCTTATTTTTTCTTAAACATCCTTACTACAATAACGCTATAGTCTCTCTATTGTCGATGGTTTTTATAAGAATAAAGGTTAATTTTTTCTGTTTGCCCTGAGCACTAGACGAAGTGCAGTGTATTAAAGAATGAAATAAATAAAATCCAGAGTTAATAGCGAACAATTAATATGATTATGAAAAAAAGAATAACAAGCGCATCTAGCACACAATTTGATTTTCTTTAATTGCCTTATCATAAGTATTAGCAACAAAGACTGCTATAAAAAGCCAACCCGCAACACAGCCAATAGTCAAAAATAAAGTAATCGTAAGGAAAAGATCAACGCCTAATCTACTGCGAAATGCGTTAAAAAATTGAATACCTGCTTTTGATCCCCTTGAACCAAACATATCAATCCATGCTTGCGCTTTATATTTAGAATCATGACTTGTTGGGATATACAATTGTTTAATTGTTGGTTGATTCAATGCGTAATTAACTGCTTTAGAAAAGACCATAATCCAAAGAACGACGGTTAATGAACTTGGATTAAATTGTATGGTTATAACAGCAACAAGAATAAGAATGGGAAGTAACATAAGTGAAATTTTCATACCAAGATGCCGTTGAATATTATTAATACCAAACAAAACACATAATGATGAAACAATGCCTACCTTATAACCATACTGTGCTAAAAAAGTAGAAACATCTGCTTCTGAGATAAATGTTGCAAATGCTGTTTGCATAAAATGATAATCAATTATTGTCACAATAACTTCATAAATAGTAATGATGAAAAATATCCCTAAAAGATATGTATGGGTAAATAGTAATCGCAACCCTTCTAAAAATACGGATCCTTGTTTTACTTTTTTGATATCTTCAGCATGATAACCAACAAGCAATTGTTTTGGAGTTGTATATCTAAAAAACCACATTACCAAGCAACTTATTCCCATAATTACTACAGCAATACCCACAATAGGAGCACTTGTTTGAAATCCTAATGAACGCGTATTTAAAAAAAAGGGGCCAATAATATTCCCTAATTGACCAAACAAGGCAATAAGTGGAAACCCACGCTTTGCTGCATCAGGCAGTGTAATATCAGTAGCAAACGCCCAAAATAATGCAACAAGCAAGGAGCCATAACTTTCAACGAAGGCATACCATGCCCAGCCAAGATAACGAGTCGGACTACTGACCGTATTTGCAAGCCCAACTGTTGGTTGTAAAAAAACAACCAAAAAACAAAGGGCCGTTACAATATATAAAAAATTCAAAAGATAAAAAACTTTATGCCGAGGAAACATATCTACTAATTTGCTATAAAAAATAACAAGTGGTGCAATAACAAAGACTGAAATAATTTTTGCAAGCCACAAATACTGTCCACCGACCATTGCATTGAAAATACTGTCCTTGAGCGGGCGCATTGTCCAGTAAGTACAAATTATAAGGCCAAAAATAAGTGCCAATAAACTAAATTTTTTTAATTCTTCCTTGCTTTCAAAATGCCCCCATAAAGCAGCTGCAATTTTTTCAATCATAAAAATCCCTTTTTTTTATAACATACTTGTTATTTAGGGCTATAATAGCAAAAGCATCATGCAAAATAAAATCTATTATTTCTAGTTCATTTTTCCTTGCTAATCAAATAGACAATTTGTAAAAAATCATTAATTTTTGTAAAATAATTTATATTTTGAACCTAATAATTTTCTATTATTTAAGCTTATATTGAACATGATTCCCAAGTATGAAAGGAATTTCCATGCTTACTGCCATTGTCAATTATTTTTATCCTGACCTTGATAAAAATGAGATCAGAAAATTTAGCCTACTTTCGCTCGCATTCTTTTTGATTATTGGTGGTTATTGGCTTGTTCGTTTACTCAAAAATACCATTTTTTATAAAATTGCATTTCCTTTAGAACTTGGATGGTTACCTGGTCAGGGGCGGCTATTTCAACCTATTGCAAAATTGTGGTCCCCTTTCGTCGTTTTTATTTTAGTCATGGTC
>JBAVPH010000057.1:0-1791 GCA_049692855.1 Candidatus Babeliales bacterium
GGATAAGTAATAGACTAGACCTTCAAAGTTATAGAGCTAAGAAGGAAACGTAGTAATGTTTTTTCAAAGACTCTAATCTATTACTTCCTCAATAAGCAGTGCTTCTAACCATCCTTCTTTTACCAACCACAAAAAGAAGGAGCAAAGCCCAAACCTTAGACACCCCTCATTTTGAACTATAAAAAAATTTTTAACAATTTATTTTTTAATTTTCTAGAACAACAACAAAATTATATTGTATAACAATATTTTTCATAAAATTATCTATCATCATTCTAATAACAACAACACTTAAACAACATTTTTTTGATTTTTTTTAGAAAGATTGAAAAAAATACTTTTATTTTCTTACTTTTTTCAATTTTAAAAAAGATGTATTAATTTTTTTGTGGAAGATCTAGATAACATTCTACTCTATCATCTATTTGCCACCCATTAAATCCATCAACCCTAAACCCACATTCATATCCTGCATGGACTTCTTTAACTGCTTTTTTTTCACGCTGTAAGCTAACAATTTTCCCTTCTCCTACTTTTTCTTTTCCTCTCCAAGCAATTACCTTACCATCTCGGGAAAAGCGACCTTCTTTTACATAAGTCCCTGCAATTACACCTACCCCCTTAATATCAAAGACCCGTAACACAATTGCTTCCCCTATTTTTGTCGACACTATCTTAATTTTTGGTTCTTTTTTAGCTTGTTTTTCAAGCTCTTCCAATAACTTATAAATAATATCAAAAAGAAAAATAGAGACATTACGACGTTTGGCTAAAGAAAGAGCATTTGCTTCTGCTTTTATATGCAAGCCAATAATGCTAGAACCAGTATTAAAGGCAAACTCTACATCACTTTCGTTTATATCTCCAACCCCCGAAAAAACAATATTTAATTTTTTTTCACTTTTCTTTGATAATTTATTTAAAGAATCTAAAACTGCTTCTTTAGAAGAATTAGTATCAGTTTTCAGTAATAAATTGATAGCTTCTTGATTTATTAGCTGCCTGCTCTCAAGTTTACGAGCTCCACGTCCAATCTTTAATTGCAGATATTCTTCTTTTTTAATGGCTTCAAAATAGTCTCCTACTTCTGGAAGATTTACAAATCCAGCCACCTGCACCGGAATAGAAGGTCCTACTTTTTTAACAGATTTTCCGTAAGAATCAATTAAAGAATTTACTTTTCCTCCCGTTTGGCCACATTTAAAATAATCCCCTATTTTTAAGATTCCATGCTGGCAAATAACAGTAGCAACAGGGCCTCTCCCTTTCTCAAATTTTGCCTCTAGTACATATCCTTTCCCAGAACCTGTCCAACTAGCACGCAATTCCATAATCTGCGCCTGCAAAATAATCATATCTAATAATTGATCAACTCCTTGCCCCAATTTTGCAGAAACAGGTATGCAAATTGCACTTCCTCCCCATTCTTCAGGCAATACACCATGTTGCGCAAGCTCACGTTTAATAACCTCAATTCTTGATTCATCCACTTTATCAATTTTGTTAATTGCAACAATAATTGGTAATTCCATTGTTTTTGCATGTTCAATTGCTTCAATAGTTTGTGGCATCACCCCATCATCCGCTGCAACAACAATTACCGCTATATCTGCAACCTTTGATCCACGTTGCCTTATTTTGGAAAATGCTTCATGCCCAGGGGTATCAAGAAAAATAATATTTCCTTGTTTAGTTGTTGCTTCATAGGCTGCAAGATGTTGAGTAATACCACCTTTTTCTTTTTTTGCAACACGCGTTTTTCTGATAAAATCTAAAAGAGTTGTTTTTCCA
>JBAVPH010000058.1:0-7441 GCA_049692855.1 Candidatus Babeliales bacterium
ACCCAGAAAAGTATCCGTTTTTAGCAAAAACAATACGACGATCGCTTTTAAATGATTCTCCAGAAATTTCACTCAATCAGCTCCATCAAGAGTTTATGATTAATGAAAACCTAATTAAACAATTTTCGCAAAAAACTGACCGAGCGGGACTTGCTTGGTGGAATATTTGGTATCGTCATGTTGACAATTATTTTATTGATCCATGTAAACGTTATAAAATACCACGACGAACACTAGAAGCATGCATTTTAAGCTTATCTTATATTTACTTTTCCTGGCATTTTGAAGATAATTTACCACAATTTTTACAGCTTCCTGAAAATTTTAAAAATAGCAATTGGTTCAAAAAATGGATGGGAAAAAAACCATACAGACCATATGTTAATGCGGAAGGAAACATAGCTTCAATAGAAGCAACAAATGAAGGTTTTATTAATCGAGTTGATCGTATTGTTTCTTTGTTGAAAAAAGGCATTCTTCCTACTGGTGGATTATTAACAACAATGTGCGTTTACGCACTTAGTAAAGAATGGAAAACTTTTAAACCATTTTTTAATGAAAAACTTGCTATTTTAGTTAATAAACTAAAAGGTGGTTCTTACCTGAAAAAAGCAAATAAATTACAAGGAATAATTGAATCAGTCTATTTTGATGATCTTGTTGGACTTGATCATGTAAAAGAGTTTTATCAAACATTAATTGATTATCTTGAAAATCCTGAACCATTTGATCGCCTTGGCATTGCACCACCAAAAGGTTGTTTATTGATCGGTGACACTCGTACCGGAAAATCTTATAGTGCGCGTGCATTGCTCAATGAATTAAATGTAATGCTTGAAAAAAATAATCGAAAGGATGAATTTAAGTTTCTTCCTCTTGATGCATCTCTTATTATGTCAGAAGGAATTACGAATATTTTAAGCATTGTAAAAGAAGCTGCTCCATGCATTGTCTTTATCGATGAAATTGATCTACTTAACTTACAACGACATGGCCAAAATACTATGTTAATGGAATTTCTTACTGCAATGAGCGGTATAGATTCAACAAGTGACTCAAAAAAACAAGTTATTATTATTGCTGCGACTAATCAACCAGAAACACTTGATGAGGCCCTCAGAACTCCGGGACGTTTTGGGAAAGAACTCCGATTTGAATATCCTTCTTTTAAAGAACGTAAAGAATTTATTGAAAGACAACTTAATAAATTAGCGTTAAATCTTGAGTCATTCGATATTGATAAATTAAGCCAGGAAACAGAAGGAGTGCCCTATGAGGGAATAAAATTGCTTATTAATCAATCAATACTCAAAGCGAGAATAAATAAAGAAATGCTTACGCAACAGTATCTTGAAGAAACACTTGATGAAACAATACGTAATGTTCTTAAAGATAGTTTTAAAGATATATCGCTGCATGAAAAAGAATTATTATCAATACATTTTGCTGGCCATGCACTTGCCTTAATGCTCCTTGATATGCCTACTAAATTAGCTTCAGTCACTATTCGACCTGTCATGACAAAAATTAAAGAAGAATTTATGGGAGCACATTTATGGCAAGACGGTAAGGATGATGACAATAAGCGTAAGCGCATTGAGTATGGAGAGGTATTTACCCATTGTAATCATGATACACTAAATGTTATGAGTTCTGCAGAAAAACTCGACCTTTGTAAATATTATCTTGCTGGTATTGCTGCAGAAAAAATTATTAATGGTTCTTGTAGCTATAGCTGTCATACAAAAGATAAAGAAAAAGCATTTACCCTAGCTAAGTCATTAGTTTTTGAGGGCATTAATGTTAAAGGATTACCAACCTCTATGCAAGAACAGTTCTATAAAGAAACATTGGGATTAATTTCTCAATGCGAAGAAGAAATAATGGCATTGCTTGCTAAGCATAAAAACAAACTGTTCTCAATTGTACAAGAACTACAAGAGCGTAATATGCTAAACAAAAAAGATATTCAACGTATTATAGATCAGATTGATATGGGTACCACTTTAAATAATCAGCAAAATCTTAGCTCTTCTTCAGATAATATTGAAGAGATTAAGCTCCCTGAAATTTCTAATTATCAAGAAAGTTAAACATAAATATTTAGCTAGGCAATGAGAAAATATTTCGGCGCCTAGCTATCTATATTAGAAAGCTTTGCACCGACAGCTAATTCAAGTTCAATATATGAAAAAGCTGCTTTATAGGTAAGGTCAAGTAAGTCTATCTTTGTTTTAAATAAATCAATTTGAGAATCGAGAACAATAATTTTATCCAATTGCATTCTTTTAAAAAATCTCTGACCATAATTAATGTCTTTCATAGCAGAAGGCACAAGGTTTTTCTTATAAATCTCAATTTGTTGTAGATAAGATTGATAAGTAGCATAATGCATGCTAATGTTTTTTAAAATTATTTGTTCCTGTGCAAATAAATCTTTTTCTGCCATTTTATGCTCAAATTTAGCACGCTCAATATTCCCAAAATTCGTATTAAAAATAGGAACATCAATGTTAAATGCAGGACCAACTCCAGCTACCCCCTTTTCAAAATCACGATTATAAGCAACACCTAGCGAAACATTATCAAGAACACGTGATCTTTCATAACTAATAGTATCTTGCGCTCTATCTATCTTTGCTTGATTAAGCAAAATAAGTGGATGATAGGAAAGAGCAAAATTTTCTAAACTCTCTTTTGCTATTGTTAGTGGTAAAATATCTACTTTATCCAAAAAATTAATCACTTCTGGTGTAACATAACTACCAAGTAATTCTCGTAGCGCAAGATATGATTTATGTAATTCAACTTCTGCAGCTATTATTTTTGCTTGCCACTCAGCAACACGTGCTATCGCAAGATATTTATCTAAATCACTGTTATAACCAAATTGATAACGATAATCAATTCTCTCTTTATACGATTGAACAAAAAGAAATATTTCTTTTACTAATTCAAGGTATTCAATATTATACAGACAGGTAATATATTGTTGTTGAACAGTGCGCCGAAGTTGCAATATATTATCAATAATTTCATGCTTTTTTATTTCTAATTTATCTTCGGATACTTTTTTTCGTAATGGAACTTGCCATAAATCCGATAGGACAAAAGAAGCAATTAAGTCAATTTCTGTTTGAATAGTGTTTTTATGTGGAATAAAAAATGCACTTGTTAATGTTGGATTAGAATAAAAACCAGCTTGTATAAGATCTGCTTGACTAATGCCAAGTTCCTCAAATTGTGCTTGTAATTTTGGATTATGATTTACTCCTAATATGATTGCATCTTGTAGCATTATTCCTTTTTCAAGCGTAGTTGCTACTTGTAACATAGCAGGTGTTTTTGTCCAATGTGGATCTACATTAATGCGTTTTTTTGACTCTTCTTTCACTGATTGAAATGCTTTTTTTGTATTTCGTTTCCCACATTGTGGAAATAATAATAATAAACTCAAAAATAATACAAATTTTTTATTCATTTGTAATCGCTTTTTGATTTGGAGGTACCCAAGGTCCATTTGGATATTTTGGAATAACATGCACTAATGTAAACATACCGCCATGTGACATATAACTTAGTGGAACTTCAGCATGAGCATTAACAATGTGATGCAATTTATGACAATGAAGACGCCAAATTCCAGGATTCCATGCGGTAAATTCAACATCTCGCGTCGTACCTGCCGCTACTAAAATTGTTGATCCTTTTGTCTGTGCAGAAGAAGGGATTGGGCCACCTTCCGTCCCAACATTTGTCCAAATATAGCCATGAATATGAATAGGGTGACTATCCATAATAATATTACTAAAACGAATACGCACTCGATCTCCTTGATTTACTGTCAAAACAGGAACATTAGGAGCAGCTAGTCCATTAAAAGTAAACCAATTAAAATCTCTTGTTACTAAATTAAGATATTCACTACCTGGAAATAAAGCCCACTGTTGCAGCATAATTACAAAATCTTTATCGATAGGTATCTCATATTTTTTTGGATGAATAACAAAAGTACCTTGTAATCCCATATGATCTTGTCTCATTACATTAAAACCAGAATGGTACATTGCTGTTCCTGATTGATACAAAGTAAATTCATAAACATATTCTTCCCCTGGTAAAATTGCACGCTGCGTTTCTGGGGCTGATCCATCTTGATCATTTGGCACTTCTATGCCATGCCAATGAACTGAAGTTGGTTCTGGTAATTCATTTTTCACAATAATACGAACTCGATCCCCTTCTGTTACTTCTATAGTTGGCCCTGGCGTTGAACCATTGTATCCCCAACATTTAATGCGTTGATAACGAGGAACATGATGGATTTCATGAGGAATTTTATTTTGCGGTGGTATAAGATACTCAAATGTTGATTGTTGCTCATCAACAATAATTTGTTCAACTGGCTGTGCAATAAGCCGAAATACTTTTATATCGCCATCGAGTTCATATCCCAATGGTTGAATTCCCGGTGTTTGTACGACCCCCATTTGTTTGCCTGTCAATGGTGGTGGCGGTAAAATACTTTGTGATTTTTTTTTCCATGGAATAACTGAATAGTTTTCTTCCTGTATTTGGGATTTAGGAAACATTTGCTGCGAACCAAACCAAAAAATCATCAAGTTTTTAGGGAGAATTTTTTTTTCTATTGATTGGTCATAAAATACTGTAATCTCTGGTTCATTCTCTTGATAGTTGAAAAATTGTAAAGAAAATAATGTTGTATTGCTAAAACAATAAATAAAAAGAATAATTACTTTCTTGCTCACTACTCTCACCGCAAAATCAATTGACAAGTTTTTTATCAGATATTTATTTTATACCCTATAAATTTTATTCTATTTCATCAATCATTTTAATACGTGCTGCATAACGACCTCCAAAAAAAGATGCTTGTCGCCATGTATTCACCATTACAACTGCCTCTTGCATAGAAATATAATCAGAAGGCAGTACAATAATATTTGCATTATCTTGTTCTCGAGCTTGTTGTGCAATTTTTTTATTCCAAACAAGAGCTGCATAAATATTTTTATAACGATTAGCAGCAATTGCCATACCGATACCAGAACCACAAATTAATACACCCAAATCAACATCTTCTCCCTGCAAAATCATTTTACAAACAGCATGTGCAAAGAGTGGATAGTCAGAACGTTCCTCATTAAACGTACCAACATCTACCCAATCAATTTTCTTAATGTTTTTTTTAATATATTCTTTGTGATTAAACCCACGATGGTCAGCACCAACGGCAATTTTCATTTATTGTTTTGCTCCTTGTTGAACTAATACATTCATATTTTCATAAATTTGCCATGTTAATTTAGTTCCTTTATTAACTGATCTAAAACAAAGAGAAAATTTACCAACATCAGGAGAAAGAAGCAAATTATCTTCTATGTCTTGTGCATCAAATTTTACTTGATAGGCTACTTTAAAACGAGTAAATTTTTTACCAAAAAATTCTATATACTCTGGCGCTAAATCAATTGATTTAATTTCAGTTGGAATATAATTTTCATTATCAATATTTAAAAATAAAGACCATTCAGCAGTAGAATCCCCAAGTGGTACCTCATACAAACTTAAAACATAGAAAGTAATAAAATGACGATTTTCTTCTAATTGCCTTCTCAAAAATACCTTTTTTTGCTCTTCATTTTTACCATACCGAACTGCATAAAGATCTGCATAGGCACCTCTTACTTCATCCGAAAGCCATAATGCATCAAAAATAGCACATGTTGTAAATTGATCATAAACAGTCGTAGATCGTATATATTGTTGTACAATGGGCTGCTCAGTCAATAATTCCTCTCCCTGATAAAAATTACTTTCTCCCCATTTTACTAATTTTCCACAGCTGCATAAGCAGTACACAAAAAATAACAATACGACTTTATTAAATTTTGTTATCATAATTTTACCTACTCTCTCTCATTGTTCAATTAGGAGATAACAGTAGTATCCTAAAAAAAACAATGTTATTTTACAAGTAAAAGGTAATAATAATGAACTCTATTGTTTTTTTTATTGCTTGGCGCTCACTATTAGCAAGCACTTATGAAAAAATTATTTCTCCCATCGTACTTATTTGTTTTATTAGTATTTTTATTGGCTCATTTTCCTTGGCCCTTGTAACCGCAATTATGCATGGTTTTGAAGTTGTTGTTCACGAAAAACTGCAAGGTATACAGCCCCAAATCACCATTATCTCTCCTCATAATCAGCAGCTTAATATTAATACACTCAAACCCATTCTTGAAGATGAATTCCCAGAAATTTGTGCATGGAGTCCAAGCACAACTCGTTATGCACTTATATTAACAGAAAATACAAACACATATAGCCCAACTGTTATAACACTTAAAGCTATCAATCCAACAACTGAGCACCTTATTAATAAACTTCAAGAAAAAATTAGCAAACCAAGCTCTAGTTCTTTGCCTCTACTTCTCCAATCTAATAAAATTCTTATTGGTAAAAGTCTTGCTGATAGTCTTGATCTTACTCTAAACAATACAGTAGAACTCCTTTTTCCGGATGAAGCTCAATTAGCACGAAAAAAATTCAGATTTGATTCTATGGATGCTGTAGTAAGCGGTATTTTTGATTCCGGTATTGATGAATTTGACAGTACGATTGTTTTTTGTTCATTTGATTTTTTAGAAATACTTTTCCCTGAAAGCGGTATTGAACAAATTAATCTTAAATTAAAACCAAACAGCGATGAAAAAAAAATAATAGAGCAATTAAGAAGCAGGCTCAATCTCGCTGTTTATTCATGGAAAGATTTTTACAAGCCTCTTGTTTCTGCACTTAAACTAGAGAAATGGGTAAGCTTTTTTATTCTCGCACTTATTACACTAGTAGCAAGTATGAGTATTATTTCACTTCTATTTATGCAAATCATGCAAAAAAGACCAGAAATTGCCATATTAAAAGCAATGGGAATGATAGATCGTACAGTGACTCATATTTTTTTACTCATGGGAATGAGCATTACTGTTATTTCATCACTCAGTGGCCTCTTTTGTGCATGGATTGCAAGTTGGTTACTTAATCATTATCCATTTATTAAACTTCCTGATGTCTATTATGTTTCTTATTTGCCGGTTAAAATGGAGTGGTATATTTTACTTGCTGTTTTTGTTGTTGTATCATTTTTTGGTTTTATTGCAACATGGATTCCAACACGGCGAACAAAAAATATCAATATAGCAACGGTATTACGGTTTGAAGGGTAAAAACAACTCACTTCTATTGACCTTTTTCTTATTAATTTATATATCTATAAATCAATATCTTTATAGCAAGTAAATTATTAGTAATAAATATGACAATTCACTCTCAATTGCGATCACTTCCTAAAAAAGATAAACGATTTTTTTTGCGGGCGGATTTAAATGTTCCTCTTGAAAACGGAAAAATACTTAAT
>JBAVPH010000059.1:0-2037 GCA_049692855.1 Candidatus Babeliales bacterium
GATTTGGTGTCTTATATGGTTGCAACCAATCAAATTCTGCAACGGAAGAAAATATCTGTAGAACTGTATCACGAATTTGTTTTTGTATTGGTCTCCAAACTTGTATGTTTGATCTTGCTCGTGTTATGAAAATTTCTTTTGTTTCATTATATTCTGTTTGTTCAGAAAAAAGATTATTTTGTGCTTGTATCTGCAACGAAAAAATAGAAAAAATAATAATTGCTTTTTTTGTTTTATGCATATAGCTCCTTTTTTTATTTGATAGTAATAATCATACTATTTTTGTTATCAAATCCTTTTGCTTTTCCTTCCCATAAAGAGTTCATTCCTTGATATAGTAAACCAACAATGACCATCGTGACTGCCATCGCTAATACAATTTCACCTTTATTACTGAAAAATTGAAGGGGCTTCAATGTTATCCTTGCTTTTCTTATATAAATGGAAAAAATATCTTGTCTATACTCTATCTTAATAATGATAAATAGTGAACTTAAATTCGATATAAAAAAACTACTTTATCAGAATGTTATCTATAATTTTTTGCTACCTGTTACTATTGATTGTTGATTAAAAAATATTTTTAACATTCTTTCTATCTATTCGTATGGTTCTTCGTCAGTATCTTCAAATTTTGTCAATTCTTTAACATAATTTAAATATAAAGTGCCAGTAGGTCCATTACGTTGTTTACCAACAATAAGTTCTGCAAGCCATGGATTTTCAGCATCTGAATTATATACAATATCACGATATAAAAACATAATAAGATCAGCATCCTGTTCAATAGCTCCTGATTCACGAAGATCAGAAAGCATTGGTCGTTTATCCATACGACTATCCACTGCACGCGAAAGCTGCGAAAGTGCTAAAACAGGAATATTTAATTCTTTTGCCAATGCCTTGAGAGATCGTGATATTTCAGAAACTTCTTGATGACGATTTTCATGTTTTTTATTGCTATGAATTAATTGAAGATAATCAATAATTAAAAATTGTAGTCCATGTTCAGCCTTCAACTTTCTTGCTTTTGCACGAAGATCCATAATACTGAGCATTGGTGTATCATCAATAAAAAGTTTCATTTGCGCAAGCTGCGCGGCAACGTTAGTAAGTTCAATCCATTCATCGGAAGAAATTGTTGCATTTCTAATGTTGTGATGAGAAATTTCTGCTTGAGTAGAAAGTAATCGCAATACTAATTGCTCTGCTGACATTTCAAGTGAGAAAAAACCAACGGTGTAATCATTTTGTGCTGCTATACTTCCCAGACAAAGCGATAACGCTGTTTTCCCCATTGAGGGGCGTGCTGCCAAAACAATTAAGTCACCATTTTGAAAGCCAGAAGACATTCGATCTAACTTTTTATAACCAGAAGGAATACCTGTTATTCCCTTGCTATGACTTTTGATATCTGATAAATGTTGAAATGTTTTTTTTAACCAGATATCAAGTTGGACAAAATTATTGCGAGTTCGTTTGTTGGATATCTGAAAAATTGTTTTTTCTGCTTCATCCAATACTGCTTCTATATTTCGATCATTTTGACTATAACAGTTTGTTATTATGCGAGTAGAAGAAGTAATAAGTTGCCTTAACACAGATTTTTCTTTAATAATTTGTGCATGTTGATCAATAAGCCCCATTGCAGGAATATCTTCTTGCAAAGAAATTAAATAAACAATTCCCCCTACTGTTTCAAGCTGATTTTTCTTGATAAGCTCATCTTGCAAGGTGACTAAATCAGGTTTTTTTTGTTGCTGATCAAGATCTATTATTATCTGATAGATCGTTTTGTGTGCAGTATTATAAAAATCGTCTGGAAGCAATATTTCAATTACACGACTTATTAGTTCATTATTAAGTAAAAGAGCTGCTAAAACAGATTTTTCTGCTTCTATATGAGAAGGAAGATTACGACCAAGTATTTGTTCAGGGTCTATTTGTTTGACTATCAGAGAGTTTTTTTTTGCATCGCGCATAGTTTATATTACTCGGGAACAATATTTAATGATAACTTTGGCTGTAATCGTGATG
>JBAVPH010000060.1:0-5170 GCA_049692855.1 Candidatus Babeliales bacterium
GAGGTAATAGCCAATGAATTATCAACTATGTCCGACGACATTACAAGATCATCCATTGCAACAGTTAAGTCAACGCTTCCACAATTAAAAAGATGCCCCCAATGAAATGATGCTATATAACGATTACAATGCCATTGCCATCCTTGCTCATCACGTGGTACAACAACCACTTGCTCAAGTATTAATTGTGGAGAAAAAAAATTAATTTCCTTAACAACAAAAAAAATTGAGCAATTAAATGATTCTTCAAACACTTCCTTAAATGCCTGACCAACTTTACGATGCAACCATTGGTCCTGTTGCACAATGAAAAAAGTAAGCACAATACCGGCAAAAAGTGCAATAAATATTTGTTTTATCATATATTAAATAATACATATGATAAGTAATTCTACCTAAGTATTTTATTCAAATCATTTTAAAATAAAAAGAAAAGCAATCAATAGTATTTTTGTTGACAAATAAACATACTAAATTTGACAAATTAACAAAAATTGTCCATATTTTCACTAGCTAATCTAATATCAATTCCCATTAGGGGATCTAAAAATAAAAATTTTACTTACAACAAAAGGTGTTTATGCAACTACGCAAATATATACATTTTTTCTTGCTCGCAAGTTGCTATCTTGTTTCAACTGCATTGGGAAATAATACTTCTATTAAAGTACTTGATTTTGAGTATAGCTTTTCAAGTTATTTTAAACCAGAAACATTTTACGGGAAAAACATTAATTTACTTAATAATAATAATGATGCGGATAGAATTTATTTTTCTCGACATACTTTAGATTTTACTTTTGATGTTCAGTATGGAAAAAAGTCCTTTGCAGATCCTGTATCTGAATTTTTATTTACGGTACGTAATCGATCAATCTGGGGAAATCCAGAAAGTATTGCACGAACAACTGAAGCAGAAACAAAAATACTTGAAACCGTAGGAAGATCTCACCGTCATGCAATTCCGCGACATATTTTCTGGATGAGAGAAGGGTGGTTACTTTTTGATATAGGCAAATCGATCCATTTACCTTTCCATAATAAACACACGTTTACCATTGGGGCCTTTCCTTTTCAACTTGGACGCGGCATTGCTCTTGGTGATGCCTATGCTGTAGGGCCGGAAGTTCTCGGTTTTTACACTGATACTGTTGTTGATCAATATGCTTTTGGCGGTAAATTTAATGGTGAAATTCTTACTGATTGTTTATCCTATGATTTATATACAGCAATTTTACAAAATAAAAGCGCAAGTCTATCAGAAACAGCAAAAAAAATTCTTGGGCAAGAATTTAATCGTCTCAAAAGACCAGAACGTGGATCAGGAAAAATCAATTTTTTAATTGCTGGTCGATTGAATTGGCAAGTATTTAACAATAAGCTTGGCATACTAAGTCTCGAACCATATGCATTATTTAATAGTGCCCCTGAACAACAGGTTGAATTTCTTGGCGATGCAAGCAGTAAATTGGGCACACTCGGTTTTGCTGGTGAATTTTATGGCAATAAATTTGAAGCTGGCTTTGATTACGCACTCAATTTAGGACAACAACGTGTTAAAGGTTGGGACCGTAATCAAATTGAAGAAGAAAATCGAGATGGATTTGTTGCTTTAGTAAATAGTAATGTACGTGTTGATGATCCTGATACTGGAGCAAAAGCTTTATATATGCCAAAAACGGAACCGGGTGCACAGGTACAAAAAATTATTAACAACACATTTCGCAATGAATCACAAAATGGAAAAGAAATTGGTTCTGTTGAAGGAATTGGTACTTTATTTAATGCCAATAATCGTTTTCGCAATCCATTTACAAATCGCTATGAAGGATGGATGTTTGTAATGGACGCTTCTTATTGGATTTATAAACAAGATTTAAAATTTGCTGCAACGGTTGGTATTGCTTCTGGTGATGATAACCCTAATTTTGAAACAAAAGATGGTGAATTTAGTGGCTTTATTCCACTGCAAGAAATATATTCAGGGAAACGAGTCAAAAGCGCATTTGTATTAGGTGGTGCTGGAAAATTAAGACGCCCATTTTCTACACCAGACACAATTCAAGCGCCGAGCAGTTCTGCACAAAATGTTTCTGGATTTACCAATCTTATATTTTTAGGAAGTGGTTTAACATGGCAACCAAAAGATTGGCCAAAAGGACTTAAAGTTCGCCCAAATATTTTAGCTTATTGGGAAGAGCGTGCTACTGGCAATGCTCACACTTATCTAGGAACTGAAACAAATATTTTTCTTAATTACTATCTATTTGAGCAACTTGAATTCTTTTTTGTGGGATCTATTTTCTTCCCTGGTACATTTTATGCCGACAGAAAAGGTATCCCTATCTCAGAACAACAAGAAAACAACCTTGACGACCTTGACAGAACTGGCTTTCAAGAAGATCGCATTCCAGATCTTGGCAATGATATTGCATATACATTCAATCTTGGTCTTACTTATGAATTTTAAATAAAATAATAGAAGAACTCACAGATTATCTAGCGAGAATAGTAAGCCCCCACGTGGTAAGTGAATATTTTATGCCACCACTGCAAAATCAAGAAACTGAACAAAAAAACAAACATCCTTATTTAAAATATTTTTAAAAAAAAATAATAAAGAAAATTTTTTTGCCTTTCACCATGCAATAGTCATCTTATTATCATTATGCTATATTATTTACAAGCATTGAAATTGATAGTTTTTTCCAAGGATAACATGCAATTTTTTGAACGCACCATTGGATGTGGCATGGTTAATGAAAAATTTTTAAATCAACATATTTGTCTTGCTGGTTGGGTACAGCGACGCCGCGACCATGGTGGTTTAATTTTTATTGATTTACGCGATCGCACTGGTATTATGCAATTAGTTTTTAATCCAGAAGAATCAAAAGAAATCCATGAACAAGCACGTCATATCCGTCCAGAATATGTTATTGCTGTATGTGGAACTATTATTGAACGCACACCAGAAACGGTAAATCCGGAATTAAACACCGGTAAATGGGAAATGAAAGTTAATCAATTACAAGTTCTCAATAAAGCAAAAACATTACCTTTTTCTCTCGAAGAAGCCGGTATTGTTGATGAAGAATTACGCCTTAAATATCGATACCTCGATTTACGCCGTACCGCTATGCACAACAACTTAGCAATGCGCAGTAATATTATTTTTGCAATTAGAGAATTTCTCCATGATAAAAAATTTTATGAAATTGAAACACCAATATTAACAAAAAATACTCCTGAAGGAGCGCGCGAATTTTTAGTTCCTTCTCGTATGCATCCAGGAAGTTTTTACTCGTTACCACAATCCCCACAACTTTATAAGCAAATATTGATGGCAGCGGGTATTGAGCGATACTTCCAAGTTGCTCGCTGTTTTAGAGATGAAGATTTACGAGCAGACCGACAGCCAGAATTTACGCAACTTGATTTAGAAATGTCATTTGTCCAAGAAAAAGATATTCAAAACATTATTGAACAATTATTTAAACAATTATTTAAAAAAATATTAGCTATTGATGTACAAATACCGTTTAAGCGCCTTTCTTATGACAAAGCATTTTCTTTGTATGGTTCTGACAAACCTGATTTGCGATTTGGTTTAGAAATTCATGATGCCACTTCTTTGTTTAAAAATACGGAACTCAAATTTTTGCAAACTGTGCTTGACAATGGTGGTAAAATTGGTGGTATTCATATACGTGGACATAATTTTTCTCATACTGAACTTAATCGCTGGGTAGAAAAGGCACAAAAACTTGGTGCAAAGGGAATGTTGTGGATTCGTTTTAAAGAAGAAAATAAGTTTGAGTCCCCTGTTTCACGTTTTTTACCTGACGATTTTTTTGCTCGTGCACAAGAAATTTTTCCAACACTTGCAAAAACAAATACGCTTTTCCTTGTCGCTGGACCCTATGCACAGGCATGGGAAACATTGGGAAAAATTCGCCTAGCATTAGCAAAAGAACTCAAACTCATTCCAAAAAATGTTTTTAATTTCGCATGGATTACCGATTTTCCACTTTTTACTTATGATGAAAAAACAAGCACATGGCATGCAATGCATCATCCATTTACTGCTCCACAAGAAGGGTGGGAAAAACAAAATCAAGCAGAAATGAAATCACGAGCATATGACATTGTTTTAAATGGTATTGAATTAGGTGGTGGTTCAATTCGAATTCATAATAAAAAAGTACAAGAAAAAATATTCGAATTTATTGGGTTATCGCAAGAACAAGCACAGCAAAAATTTGGTTTTTTATTAGAAGCGCAAGAATTTGGCTTTCCACCACATGGCGGCATTGCTATTGGACTTGATCGCTTATTAATGCTTATAACAGGATCAACATCAATTCGTGATGTTATTGCCTTTCCAAAAACACAACGCGGCTATGATTTGATGATGGAAGCACCAACTGAAGTTGAAGAGAAACAATTGCATGAATATGGTTTGCGTTTTCAACCAAAAAAATAGAGCCTGGGGAAAAAATATTTTGTTATTTTCTTTTTTTGCAATATTCGCTATACTTTTCACTTACAATAATTAAATTTAAAATTAAATAGTAAAAGGAAGGTTTATGAATTATCGCATTATTGTTTTATCTTGTTTATTTTTAAATTCTTTTTTAGTTGCTAAAAAAATAGAATATAGGGAACAAGGCACTTCTAAACATGAAATAGAATCGATTATAGCTTGTGCATCTGAATTTGAAAATTTTAATCCACAAGCACCAAAAGAAGCTTTAAAAAATTTTGAACAAAAATATAAATCTCGATTTGAACAAAAACTACCAAGAGTACGTGCATTACATGCAGTTGCCATATTAAAAAAAGCTGCGCAAGAAGACCCAAAACTTTCTGCGAGTGAACGTTGTGAAAAAACAAGAATTGCTCAATTTTTAGAAGTGTTTGCCTCTGACAAAAGTAAAGGATGGCGAGAAAAACACCCAAATTTGAATTCAAGTTTTTCTGCTTTAGCAGGCGGAATTAGTGTTGCTGCTTTCATATATTTTTTCTTAGACAACGCAAATAAAAACAGTTGCTAACAAAAAAATTATATTAAACTCGCTGCTTCAAAAAAACTTTGTTTTTAACCAAAAAAATTTTTTATATTTCCTTCTTATTCTATGATAATATAACAATAAATCTTAACTACAAA
>JBAVPH010000061.1:0-1812 GCA_049692855.1 Candidatus Babeliales bacterium
ATTTAGAAATGGTAAGGATAAGTTATTTGGGTTTTTTGTTGGACAAATGATGCAAATAACGAAAGGGAAAGGGGATCCAAAGCTTATCCAGCAATTGTTAAAAAAACATTTATCACAATAAAGTATGTGTTGTATTCAATTTTCCCTTATGTTAATGTAACTGATAAAGAAAATTTTTATAAAAATGAGATGTTATATGCCAAGAATGCTTGATAATTGTTTCTATGATAAAGTAAAACTCCTACATAACTTAAGTTGCACCAGCTGGTTTATCGATAAACATGCAAAAGAAGATGCTAAAAAAGCAGGCGATGATAAACTTATTGCACTACTTGAAAAATTAGAACAAGATTTACACAAATATGTTGATTCTCTTAAAAAGATGATATCACAATAAAAATTCAGATCTTGTTTTATTTCAATTTATATACCAAATTATACTATTTAAGAAAATTGCAAACAGAAGCCAAGCAGCATAAGGCACCAAAAAACAACTCACCATAGGTGATTGAGGCCATAATAAAAATATTAACAATAAAACAACAAATTCAATTACTATCGCATCTATTGTTGCGGCACCAATTCTTTGCTGATAAAAAAAGAAATAAGTCCAATAAATATTTAAAAATATATTAATAAAAAAAAGAATAATAATTAACCAGAATTGCATATTTCGGTCAAATTTATTCCAAACAACCATTACTGCTGCTGTAAATAAAACATAAATAATCTGCCATACTGTCCCAATAAGCCATCCAGGAGGGCTAAAAAAGGGCAATTTAATCGCTTTATACCAGATCATTCCATGACTTGCAAAATAACGATTTAACGCCATAGCAATAAGGGCTATACTTGATATAATAAAATAATTTATTTTTACTCGTACTTCCATTTTTTCCTATCAATTCATAACCCAAATAATAATCGTCCAAAAAATAGCAAAAAATTCCCAAGCAGCATATAGAATAAAAAACCAAGCTATTAAACGTGATACAGGCCATATTAAAAAAATTAAAAGCAATACCGTTAATTGAAGAAATAATGACTCTATAATTGCCATACCAATTTCTTTCTGATAAAAAAATAAATAATGCCAATAAACATTAGCAGCAGCATTAAATAAGAAAAGGGCCATAATGAGTAAAAACCGCATATTGCGCTTAAAGTGATTCCAAACAATAACCACCGATATCGTCGTCAATACATAAATAATTTGCCACATAATTTCAATAAACCATCGTGGTGGGGTAAATGATGGGAAAACAAGTTCTTTATACCAAACCATGCCGTAACTAACAAAAAAATGATTAATGGCGGTAATAGCCAGAGCAATAATTGGAATAACAAAATAACTTATTCTAACGAGTATTTCCATTCCCTTCCTTTTTCTTATGCCACATTGTAATAATTGTAATAGTATTAATTTTATAGCATTAAAGGCAAGACAAATAAAAACTATTACTAAATTTTTTTTAAAACTTAAATATTATGATTATAAATATTTTTTGGCATCAATTTTCAATAAAGGATTACATAATGAAACTAAAATTTATTAATTGTTCAATCTTTCTTTTAGCGGATTTATAATGGGTTCTGCTGATTATACAAATGCCAGACGAACGAACTTTGAGGGATCGTTTAGGTGATCATTTTGATCATTTCGTAGAAAAAACAAATTTTATAAAAAAGGTAGCTGGTAGAGACTTGCCGCCTCGAGCCATTGTAATGGAAGTTGACACTAATTTTTATGAGTATAAGGAAATCTTAAACTAACCCCTGCAAGACGTCATATAATAATGACCAAACTAAATA
>JBAVPH010000062.1:0-3265 GCA_049692855.1 Candidatus Babeliales bacterium
CTTTTAAATTTTACTGAAAGTTTTTTCAGTTTTTTAAAATTTCAATTTTTTTTGAAACTTTCTTGAAGTTGTAAAGTGTCAAAAAAAATATTTGGGCTTCTTTGCATTTTTATTTTCCAAGCCTTAAATGGAATTTTCCAGTTTTTACATTGCCAAGTCAGAAATGAAATTGTTTTCATTTCTGAAGGATTTAACGCATAACCTTGACGTACCGCTCCAGCATATCCCGCTGTTGCTAATAAAGCAGCAGGCACACCATACCGAACATACTTATTATCCCATGCCTTTTTTACTCCATTTTTCGCTTTTTTAAACACAAAAGTAGCAGCTTTTTTTGTATTATCATATGCACTTTGAATGCCATTTTTTGCTTTTTCAATTGCAAAAACAGTGGTTTTACTAATTCTCTCAGAATTATAAGCTTTGCAAGCTACTGCTGCTACAGCTGCTGTTCCTGTTACATAAGCACTATAACTTGCTATTTTAGGGTATTGTGTTGGCAATGATCCCAAAGTATTGGCTATTCGACTATTTGAAACAGAAGAATATACATTTGCTATTTTTTCACCTAGGCAATATTTTGATTTTTGTAAAGAATCTGCCATGCGACTATTAGCAACAGAAGAGTATGTATCTGACGCTTTATTACTGACATAAGATTGAGCATTACTCATTAAATTAGTTGCTCTTTCTTTTAATCCTGAAAAAAATCCCGCTGAAACAGCTTCATTCCCCTTTATAGCAACAGGTGCTATTGCAGAAAAAAGAAGTGAAATAAATAATGTTTTTGTTAATAAGATCTTCATAGAAAACCTCCATGTTAAAAATATGACTATTAATACTAACTTAATTTTTATTATAAATTAATTACACATATTGTCAATTGGCATAAAAATAGTTTCAATTTGATCCCTTACACCTTCATTTATCCTTTAGCCTTATAAAGTTATTTTTTACTAAAAGCTAAATTTATAACAAATTACATTTTTCTTAATACTGATTTGTTATAAATAATAAACAAGCTAAAAGGGGAATGGAGAATGGATTACAGTAATATAGGAAATTGATACAAATTTACATCACTTCTTGAATAGAAATAAATCTTTTATACCTTTTTTATAACACCAAAAATTATATTTTTGAATCAATTATTAAGTATAATTCATATTATAAAATATCGTTTGAAAAAATAACAAGAACAGTATAACCCTCTATACATTTTTTAATACTTTAAAAAAATACTAATTATGCATTAACAGGATCTTTAAAATTACAAAATTTAAATATCAATTCATTAAAAAAATGACTCCCCAGCCATAGTTTACGCAAAGGCTGGTATGCCCGGCAGGATTCGAACCTGCGACCTACAGATTAGAAGTCTGTCGCTCTATCCAGCTGAGCTACGGGCACAAAAAGCGTTAAATATCTTTATTTTTTTTCTCTGGTGGTACAAATAGAGTACTAAACTCATTTGCAATGTCTAGCAATTTATCTCTTACTTCATCTGATAAATCTTGTGTCATCAATATTGTTTTATATATCTCATGATAAACTGAACGCACATAACTGACAAATTGTGTTGCAAAAGAGTTAACTTGTCTCACTGCTATCTTATCTAAAAAATTTTCTTTCAGAAGAAATAACATCAATACTTCATCAACAAAAGAATAGGTTACATATTCTGGCTGCTTGAGCAACTCAACTGCTCGCTTTCCACGCGCAAGTTTTTGCTTCGAAACCTCATCAAGTTCCGTACCAAATTGTGCGAAATCAAGTAGTTCATTATATTGGGCCAACTCTAATCGTAATGCGCGGGTCATTTTTTTAATTGCCCTTGTCTGCGCTGCACCACCAACACGAGACACAGAAAGTTCTGCATTCACTGCCGGTCGTATTCCTTGATTAAATAGTTGCGTATCTAAGAAAATTTGCCCATCGGTAATTGAAATTAAATTAGTTGGAATATATGCAGTAATATCATCACCCTGAATTTGGACAATTGGCAGTGCAGTCATTGAACCACCTTTTGCAAGTTTTCCTGCCCGTTCTAACAAGCGTGAATGTAAATAAAAAACATCCCCTGGATACGCCTCACGCCCAGGCGCCCTTCTTAATAATAATGACATTTCACGAAATGCAATTGCATGATTACTTAAATCATCATAAACAATTAAAACATCACGCCCTTCATCGCGAAAATATTCTGCTATTGTGCAACCAACATAAGGGGCAAGATACTGATTTAAAACTGCCTCACCTGCTTGCGCATTCACGATAGTTGTATATTCTAATGCGCCATTTTCTTCTAAAAATCGCACTATACGCGCTAAATTTGCTTGTCGTTGCCCAATAGAAACATAAAGACATAAAACATCTTTACCTTTTTGATGCAAAATAGTATCAATTGCAATTGCTGTTTTCCCCGTATTTCTATTACCAATTAACAGCTCACGTTGCCCTTTTCCAATTGGGACAAGGGCATCAATGACCATAATACCTGTTTCTAATGATTCATTGACAGGAGAACGTTGCAAAATACCAGGAATTTCAACTTCAACGGGCTTAAAATCTTGTGCATGAATTTTTCCAAGTCCATCAAGTGGTTCTCCTTCCACATTAATAACACGTCCAAGCAAACTCATACCAACGGGCGCTTTAAAAACACTTCCCGTTCGTTTTGCAACTTCAAGTTCAGCTACGGGAACCATTCCATATAAAAGAAAAATAGAAACCGTATCTTCATCAAGTTGAAATACGATTCCTCGGTTACCCCCTTCAAAATTAACTAATTCTCCAAAAATAACATTTGTCAATCCATAAACAGTACAAATATTATCACCAACTTGCACAACAATACCAATTTCTTCTAATTTTTTTTCTGGCATGTTGCGTAATGATTGTTCAAATAGGGAAACAAGATCAGTGCTTTTTATTTTCATATACCCCTTACCGGACATAATAATAATTGCGCCTCTGCCAGACGTTGTCGAATAGAATATTCCCACAATAAAGTATCACTTTGTAATCTGATACCTGCAATTAATTTTTTATCTATCTTAGTTGTATACATAATATCTTGTTCCGTCATTTGCATAAGAAAATGCTTAATTATTTTCTTATCTTCCTCTGATAATAAATGAGAACTTATCATAGCAAATTTTGTAATATTTTTATATTGCCGATACAATAAGCAGACATAATACAATACATCACAAATTAAAAATGCACGATTATCATTTAATAACAATTCTAAAAGCTTTTGCAC
>JBAVPH010000063.1:0-3311 GCA_049692855.1 Candidatus Babeliales bacterium
TATTCAATAATTTTTAATGCATTACTTTAATTTTAATAAAATTATAGCAGACAAGAAAAATGAAAAATTATCTATTTTAAAAAAGGGATGAAAAATAAGAGACTATTCAAAATATAAAAAGAAGAAACAAATTAAGCCGTCACAGAAGGGACGGCTTGTTCATAAAAAGTAAAAGCTTTCTCTTGGGTAAGTTTCTTTAACCCAGTCTAACTGATCTTACTACTTCTCGTAAATTTTTTCCTGGTTTAAAACGAGGAACGCTAATTTCTGGTAAATCGATACGTTCTTTTGTTGCTGGATTGATACCTTTACGTGCTGGACGATGAGAAAGCCAAAAAGTACCGAACCCTGTCAAGGAAACTTTTTCATTTTTTGAAAGTTTGCGACCAATAATTCTGGTCAATGAATCTAATACTCGTGTAACATCCTTTTTGCTAAAAGTTGTTTCTTCGCTTAACTCATTAATTAATTCACTTTTATTCATGAATTACTCCTTGTACGGTTAGTAATAGTATTAAAACACTGCTAAATAATCAAAAAAACCTATGAAAATTTCTTACCTCTGTGTAAGATATAGTAATTTCATTAGATTTTGTCAAATTTAAAACATAAAATATATCACCATAATTAATGAAAAATAAAAAGTAATAGAATTTTCAAATAAGGATTAGAACCATGCTTATAGATACGCATTGCCACCTTAATATGATGGTTAAACAAAAATTTGATGCACCATTAACTGAAAAAGACTTATCCGCAATTAAAGAAATTTTAAAAGTTGCGGCAACTCAGCAAGTAAATCAAATTGTCAATGTAGGTACAAGTTTAGTAGAAAGCCAAAATTGTCTTATGATTGCTAAAAAATATCCTGCTGTATTTGCCACTGTTGGTATCCATCCAAATGATTGTACTAGTACATGGCGCAAAGATGTGGCTACAATTGCTAAGTGGGTGAGAGAAAAAAAAGAAAATAAAATTGTTGGCATTGGCGAATGCGGCATTGACCGGCATTACGAAGGACACAATCTACCACGACAATATGATGCCTTTAAAGCACAAGTTGATCTTGCAATGGAAAATGATCTTGCATTAGTTATCCACAGTCGTGATGCCTATGATGAAACATTAAAAATATTAGATACATATAAAGATGATTTGCAACGTGTTGTTATGCATTGTTTTTCTTACGATTGGCCATTTGCACAAACTGTTATTGCATGGAATTTTGCACTTGGCATCGGTGGCACTATAACCTATCCCAAAAATGAAGAACTACGAACTATTGTTTCGCAAGTCGACCTTCGTCACATTGTATTAGAGACAGACGCGCCTTTTTTACCCCCACAAGCAATCCGCGGTCAACAAAATCACCCACAAAATATTAAAGAAATAGCAACGTTTATTGCGAATTTACGCAATCAAGAATTTGACGTCATTGCAAAAGAAACAACAAAAACTGCTCAAGCATTATTTAAAATAAATAATTAAAACATAAGATTAATCTTAGCAACCCAACAATTTGTGCATATACTAAATAAAAACAACTTACAAGGTTTGTATGAATATATTTATCATCGCTGCATTTATTTTATATGTAACGACACTAATGAGTATTGGTCTTCATTTTTATTCACAAACAAAAAATGCAAGCGATTTTATTGTTGGGGATCGTTCTGTTAATTATTGGGTTACTGCTATCGCCACGCAAGCAAGTGATATGGGGAGTTGGCTTTTCCTTGGCTTTCCTGCCGCTGTTTATACTTATGGCGTTTTTGAATGTTGGACAGCAATAGGCCTTGTTTTTTTTATGTTTTTAAATTGGCAATTTGTTGCACCACGATTACGCCAGCGCACAGGAAATTTAAAAAGTCTTACCCTATCTTCTTATTTTGAAGAACATTTTCATGATACGACGGGCGGCATTCGCATAATCAGCGCACTGCTCATTCTTATATTTTTTACTTTCTACATTGCTTCTGGCTTAGTTGGCATTGGTCGTCTATTTGAATTGGCATTTGCCATTAATTATCATACTGGCATTCTCATTGGTCTTTCGATTGGCCTTTTATACACTTTAATTGGTGGCTTTATTGCCGTTGCTTGGTGTGATTTTTTTCAAGGGCTTTTTTTATTAATAATGATTGTTCTTGTTCCTGCCTGTGCATTTTTTACCATCACTGGCATACCCGCTATTATGCAAGCTGCGCAGGAAAAACATATTTCTACATCCCTTCTTTCCTCCCCCGGTGAAATGATACAAGCACTCCTTTTAGCATGTGGTTGGGGACTTGGCTATTTTGGACAACCGCATATTTTAATCAATTTTATGGGAATTAAAAACCAAGATCATATTCCCTATGCGAAATATGTTGGTATTTCTTGGCAAATACTTGTGCTATCGGCCTCTGCTTGTGCTGGCCTCATCGCTTTAGCTTTTTTTCCAGAAGGTCTTATTAATGAGGAACTATTATTTGTAAAAATGGCACAAGAATTATTCCACCCTTTTATGATTGGCCTTTTAATTTGCGCTATTCTTGCTGCTACGCTTTCTACTATGGATAGTCACATTTTAGTTTCTGGTGCAACCCTTGCACAGGATATTTATAAAAAATTATTCAATCAACATGCATCATCAAAGCGAATATTACTATTATCACGTATTGGCTCATTATTTATTTGCCTTATTGCACTTTTTATCTCTTGGGATGGTAATAGCAGCATTTATACCTTAGTTAATTATGCATGGTCAGGAATGGGGAGCGCTTTTGGTCCCGTCGTTATTGTCTCACTGTATGGAAAAAATATTACACGCCAAGGAGCACTTGCTGGATTTGTTGCTGGTGGCCTGGTAGCAGCACTCTGGCCTGCTACTACTACTAATATTTTACCATTAATTCCAGGATTTTCGGTCGGTATCATTACTATTTACCTTGTCTCTTATTTTACAAAGAAGTAACACCACCGCAATATTCATTTATTCTGTGCCTCATATATCAATAACCAATTCTCGTCTTTTATTAATAACTCCATTTAATAATTCTATCATTGCATTATTTTTTTTTCTTTTTGCTTTTTTTAATGCTTTTTTTACAAAATAATCGCTCGGATCTTGTTCAAGCAATAATACAACAATATCTACATGTTCATTATAGGTAGCCATCGTTAATGCTGACCAACCAAATTTATCCACTTTATTAGAATCTGCACCTGAAGCAAGCAACATTTTAACTATTTCAAAATAACCCTTTCTTGCTGCAAGTATTAATGATGTTCCTGCTTCACTATTTTCTGCATTAACTTCTGCATTTTTT
>JBAVPH010000064.1:0-3308 GCA_049692855.1 Candidatus Babeliales bacterium
TGGGTCTACATCATTACATTATGCTGCTGGGCATGGTCATACAAAAGTAGTAGAATTTTTACTTGCTGCAGATGCGAATAAAGATCTACAAGATAGAAATGGCAATACGCCACTGCACCGGGCTAGATCCCGTTATCATGAAGGGGTAGTAAAGTTATTGCTTGATGCTGGCGCTAATACAGACATAAAAAATCAATTTGGAAAAAGTGCATTAGAACGTCCTACGCATATAAGAGTAACAAAAATATCGCAACGTAAATTTCATGAAATGCTCATAGAAAAATAGGAAAATTATCTCAATTTATTTTAGTGACTCTAATAATATCATAATGCATTCAATGATCTTTTTTCCTGGTTCTAAGAATTAATTATTCAAGTAATGTTCTGCTTTTAGATGTTGTGGTATGCAAGCAAGGAATTTGACAAATGATTTAGTCAAATATTTAAAAAGAGCATCACATAACAATTGGTCAAGTTAGTTGTAAAGTTGCATAGGGGGCTTCTTTTTTGGTTCTTCTTCACCAGTTTCCATCTCTGTAATTAATTCAGCAAGTTCTTGTGGGAGTTGTGGAACTAGAGTACTTAACATGTCTTGTCTTCTGTGCCTAAGTTCATCGAATAAGTTAACAATATTGTTGTGGCCGTGCTGCTTTGCAATATCCCGTGCTGTCTGGTCTGCGTTATTCCTTAATGTAAAATCTGCCTTTTTTTCAAGAAGCATTTTCATTACTTTTGGCAACTTAAATTTAGCAGCCCACATTAATGCTGTTTCATCATTATTATCTTGCGTATTGACATTGATTTTTTTATTTTTAAGAAGCATTGTAACTATCTCTGGGTAATTAAATTTAATTGCTCTGATTAGTGCTGTTTCACCATCTTTATTTTTTGTATTAATGTCAGTTCTTTCATCTGTAAGAAGCATTGTAACTATCTCTGGGTAATTATTTTCCACAGCCCATATTAATGCTTTAGCACTATCTGATTGACTGAGATTAATTTTTGCATGAGCAAGGAGCATTGTAGCTATCTCTGTATAGTTATTGCGAATAGACCAACATAATGGTGTGCAACCAGAATGATCTTTTGCATTAACATCAGTTCTGCCATCTGCAAGAAGCATTGCAACTATCCCTGGGCAATTATTTTTTATAGCCCATATTAATGCTTTAGCACTGTCTGATGGACTGAGGCTAATTTTTGCATGCGTAAGAAGCATTTTAATTATCTCTAGATAATTATTTTTCGCGGCCCATATTAATGCTTTAGCACTGTCTGATGGACTGAGATTAATTTTTGCATGTGTAAGGAGTATTGTAACTATCTCTATATTGTTGTTACAAATAGCCCATATTAATGCTTTAGCACTGTCTGATGGACTGAGATTAATTTTTGCATGTGTAAGGAGTATTTTAGCTATCTCTCTATTGTTGTTACAAATAGCCCAATGTAATGGTGTGCAATCAAGCCTATCTTTTGCATTAACATCAGTTCTGTCATCTGCAAGAAGTATTGTAACTATCTCTAGATAATTATTTTTCACAGCCCATATTAATGTTTCAGTACTGTCTGAGGGGCTGAGATTAATTTTTGCATGAGCAAGGAGCATTGTAACTATTTTTGGATGATTATAATGAATAGCAAGTTTTAATGCTGTGTCGCCATGCCTATCTAATTGATTAATATTAATTTTTGTATGTATAAGGAGCATTTTAGCTATCTCTGGGTAATCCCTTTTTATAGCCCAATGTAATGGTGTGTAATCAAGCTTATCTTTTGTATTAACATCAGTTCTGTTATCTGCAAGAAGCATTGCAACTATCCCTGGGCAATTATTTTTTATAGCCCATATTAATGTTTCAGTACTGTCTGATGGACTGAGATTAATTTTTGCATCATTAAGGAGCATTTTAATTATTTCTGTATAGTTGTTATGAACAGCCCAATGTAATGATGTGCAATCAAGCCTATCTTTTGCATTAACATCAGTTCTGTCATCTGCAAGAAGCATTGCAACTATCTCTGGGCAATTATTTTTTACAGCCCATATTAATGTTTCAGTACTATCTGAGGGGTTGAGATTAATTTTTGCATGAGCAAGGAGCATTGTAACTATTTTTGGATGATTATAATGAATAGCAAGTTTTAATGCTGTGTTGCCATTCCTATCTAATTGATTAATATTAATTTTTGCATGTGTAAGAAGTATTTTAATTATTTCTGTATAGTGGTTATGAACAGCATAATGTAATGGTGTGCAATCAGAATTATCTTTTGCATTAACATCAGTTCTTTCATCAGCAAGAAGTATTGTAACTATCTCTGTATAGTTGTTGCGAATAGCCAAATGTAATGGTGTGCAATCAAGCCTACCTTTTGCATTAACATCAGTTTTCTCATTAGCAAGAAGCATTGTAACTATTTTTGGGCAATTATTTTTCACAGCCCATATTAATGCTTCAGTGCTGTCTGATTGATTGAGATTAATTTTTGCATGAGCAAGGAGCATTGTAACTATTTTTGGATGATTATAATGAATAGCAAGTTTTAATGCTGTGTCGCCATGCCTATCTGATTGATTAATATTAATTTTTGTATGTATAAGGAGCATTTTAGCTATTTTTGGGTAATTCCTTTTTACAGCCCAATGTAATGGTGTGTAATCAAGCTTATCTTTTGCATTAATATTAGTTTTTTCATCTGCAAGAAGCATTGTAATTATCTCTGTATGGTTGTTACGAACAGCCCATATTAATGCTTTAGCAGTGTCTGATTGGCTGAGGTTAATTTTTGTGTCTGTAAGGAGCATTTTAACTGTTCTTGGGCAGTTGTAATTCATGGCTAATATTAATGCAGTAGAAGAATCTGGCTTAAGAATAATTTTTATATAAAAAAGTAAAATCATATCGAGAAAAGTACCTTTTACACCAAGCCTTACTAGAGAGTCCAGTTTCTTAATTGTTTTTGTTTTCTCTTGATTATGGTTGCTTGTGTCTTTTGGCGTACTAAATAATGTTGTCTTGTGCCATAAGTATATCGCAGATGCAAAGCCAGCACTGAGTATTGTTATATTTTTCCAGTTAACAATATTTGTTTGTGTTTTAGTAGGGCTTGCTACTGTAACAAGCAAGGATAATAAAATTAATTTTATTGCAGATTTATTAAGTATCATCAAATTACCTATTTATTTTTTATTGGTCCCTTAGCCTACTATTGTGTTTTATTATACCAGAAATATTTCTAGTTTCTAAAACATGTAGTTGAAGATTAGCACAAGTAAAGTTTTATTTTTAGATGTTAGCGAGTTG
>JBAVPH010000065.1:0-1947 GCA_049692855.1 Candidatus Babeliales bacterium
GTCTCGTTCTACTTTATGAGAATAACTATCTGTTCCATATAGTTTTATAAATAATGAAACAAAAAATATTGCCAATATTTGGTGACTCATAATTCTTTTTAGCATCATACTATTTCCCTTCAATAAAATTATAAAATTTAAAATATTTTAAAATGAAAAGCCGCCTTTCAGCCAAATACCCCAGCAAGACAGGGCGCAATTAATGCATTCATCTTCAAAAACTTCGGGAGTAGGGCCGGGATGGCGACCAAAATCTACTTCTGCACCAAAGCCAACATAATAGGTAAAGTGTGAGCCTTGCCAAGTCCTGTTTATATGGCTAAAAGCCTTTTGTGCAGTACCGCGTGTGCGTGTACTGTTGACATCAATGTCATCTCTTGTGATAAATTGTGATTGAATGGAGGTATTAATTTGATTTTCCTGACTTAAATTATCAAGTGAAGCAACTAAGCGTTGATTGCTGCCAGCAAAAGCAGGTGCTTTGTTGTCAATATGTGGATTTTTTTGGGCAGCTTGAATTTGCATTTCTTGATTACTCCCTTTTGTTGAAAAATTTTTCCCGGTATTGATAGTTGCTTTATTTTCTGTTGCAGAAAGAGCAACGGACGTGTTGAGTGGCAAGTCGCCTTCTTCACCAATAAATCCGAACGTATGGGCATCTCCTTTGAGTGACCATCTGTTTTCTACAAATTTATTTATATTTTTTATTGTTATATCTTCACAACTTTGCTTCCATACACCATAGCCAAAAGAAAAAGTAAAAACATCTTTTGTATAAGAAAAAAGAAAAGCAAGATCTGCTTGAATAGTAACAGATGCATTAATATCAAATGTGGTTAAATTGGCAAGTGATGTTACTTCTTCTTGATACTGTGCGTCTGCTGGAGCCTGTGCATTATTTTGTTGTCCGGTTAAATTATTTGCTGGAGCCTGTGCATTATTTTGTTGTCCGGTTAAATTATTAATTATTGGTGTGCCAAGTTTTTGTGCGAGCATGTAGCGGCTGTTAGGTTTTTCTTTTAAGTCAAAGGAGCGTCGTTGGTCTGTTTTAAAAAGATGCATAAAATTAGCATCTAAATACAAACAGAGTTCTTCTGCTGTCTCTTCTTTTTGCCAGACACAGATATGGGTAGAAAGGCCAACTCCCAGCTCCCAATGGTGGCCATTACCAACAATTGGTTCGAATAGAAATTCTGCTTGTGGACGATTACCTGTTGGTATAGCAAAGCGCACATTAAAGCCAACATGGTACCACTCAGCTTGCCAAGGATTGAATCCAATTGCTGTTTGTATGTCAGAGAGGTTTGTAAGGGATTGTGCGCAATGGCTCATTTTCGCATATCGTAATTTTTGAAATGTTAAATTCGATGCTTCCGGTGCTTTTTCGCCACTGATAAATTCACTAAAATTATTTAAAAGATTTTCACGTTCAATGCCTGTATCATTAAAATAGCCGGGTGGGTAGTTATTACTTCCTTCTTCACTTAAAAGAATGTGTTCACTCATGTTCAAATTCCAATTTGCATAAACTAATGGTGCATGAATACGGAAATATAATCCATATACTTGTCTGCTGCCGCCAAGAAAAAAATTAAAATCAATTAAAAAATTATTAACGCGGGGCCGAAAGTGTACGGTACTTTTAAAGTCCGTTGGTAAGCCAAAATAATCAGCAAGCCAGTCACGCTTTGGTACGCGGTCAGCAGTTTGACTACCAGAAATAGTTAATCTGCTTTTGCATTCTACGGAATCATCACCAAATAAACATTGTGCAATACGTTCAGGACGGAATGATTTTGTAATTTCTGGTGTCACACTAAAACTGCCATAAATTCCTTCCGTTTTGAATAAATTAACTTGATGTTCCCATCCTACTAATTCACGTGCGGCATTCGTGCTTTGCGATCGAGGACTAATAAAAGTGACAACACGTTCGTCAGTTGGAAT
>JBAVPH010000066.1:0-5621 GCA_049692855.1 Candidatus Babeliales bacterium
ATTTTTAGCAGATTCATTATCTAAGCCTTCAAATATTGAAAAAGTAATTAAAGAACAAATAGATGAAGAATCAGTAAATCTTTCTTTTTTTGAGCGTTGGAAGAAAAAATTCAAAAACTTGATACATTCAAAAGAATTTTGGCATGCAATATTATTTGGATCAAGTGCAATAGCGATAGAAAAAATAAGAGAAATTGTTGATCATCCAAATACAATGGGATGGTTATTGAGTAAAAAAATTCCTTGTCAAAATACATTTGAAAATATTTATGTCTATGCAAAACTTATTACTCATATGACGCTTACTGTAGAAGAAAAAATTAATTATAAGGAAACTGTCCATTATTTTTGCAATAAATTAATAAAGCAAGTGGAAGAAATTGTCGGGTTTATAAAATATAAAGAAGTGCAAATGCAAAATAATGAACAACAAGAAGTAAAAAAAATTGCAAATTATTTGGTTGGCTGTACCAATGAATGGGTAACTGCAAACAATAATTTACTATTGTCAAATTATTTTGACGTTGAAAAATTTTTATTATTAATTGATAATTACAAAAAAGAGTTAAGACGAGAACTTAATAAATTTAGTTGTATTGAAGAAGAAATAGGCAAAATAGTATTGTAATTTTCTTATTTTTTTTATTGTTTTTCTCTTATAGAATCACTAAATTTATGCTATTTTATTCAAAAACTTGTCAAATTAATTAAAGAGATTGCTTGCACATGATAAGAGAAAAAAAAGATACACATACGCCATTAATGAAGCAATATCTTGATATAAAAGAAAAATTTTCTGATACATTGCTTTTGTTCCAAGTCGGTGATTTTTATGAGTTATTTTTTGAAGATGCGCATAAAGCAGCAGCACTTTTAGGTATTGCATTAACCGCACGGGGAAAAAATAAGCAAGAACCAATTCCTTTCTGCGGCGTACCCGTTCATGCACGTGATCATTATGTAAATAAATTAGTAAAAGGTGGTTTTACCGTTGCGATTTGTGATCAGCTTGAAAAACCAAAACCGGGTACTGTGGTTAAGCGTGGTGTTACGCAAGTACTTACACCAGGGACCTTAACTGATGAAAAATTATTGGATGAAAAATCAGCTTGCTATCTTTTTTCTTTTTTCCCTGCTGCTGGGCAATGGGGGTTATTATTTGGCGAATTATTAACAGCGCAATTGTTTGCTACGGTCATACCAGATGCAACAGAAAAAATATTAGAAGCAGAATTAACGCGTTTTTTTCCCGATGAAATTTTAATGCCTGCTTGTAAAGAAGCTAAATATTTTCAGGCATATTTTAAAAGGCAAGGATATTTTACTACCCTTCTTCCTGATGACCCGCAAGAAACAGAGAAAAAAAAAGTAATGGAATGGTTGGAAGGACAATTTAATACTAGGGTTGTTAATGAAATAAAAAATCAGCAGGCATTATACTGGTCATTATATTATTTTTATGCTTATATTCGTCGCAATCAACAGGATGCTCTATCACAATTTCGTACACTGCATTTATATAAAGCAGACGATTTTTTATTGGTAGATCGTGCAACACAGCGCAATTTAGAGTTAGTGCGTAATGCCCATGATGGGGGCCGAAATAATACACTTTGTGCGGTTATGGATGGTTCACAGACGCCAATGGGTGCACGAATGATTAAAAAATGGATTTTACGTCCATTGGTTAAAAAAGAAGCGATAATGCAGCGACAAGATGTTATTGCTTTTTTAATTGAAAATATTACATACACTCAACAATTCAAAAATTTATTGAAACAAATTGGTGATATTGAACGGATTATTGGGAGAATTGGTCTTAAAAGGGCACCTGTTCATGACTATCAATCATTAGCAACAAGCTTAGCGCTTATTCCTTCTATTAAGCAGTTATTACAAGAAAATTATTCTGTTAGTCTTTTTACTGTTATGGGGGCGCATATTGCAGATTTTTCATGGTTAAAAGCATTACTTGAAAATGCAATTAATACTGACTCTACGAGGGAATGGGTTATAAAAAAAGGTTTTGATGAACGTTTAGATAATCTTCGTGATTTAGTCTACAATAGTAATAAGAAAATTATTGAACTTGAACAAAAAGAACAAAAAAAGACAGGAATTCAATCGCTTAAAATTCGTTATAACCAAGTGCAAGGCTATTTCATTGAGGTAACAAAAGCGAATAAGCACCTTGTTCCTGCATTTTATCAACGACAACAAACATTGGTAGGCAAAGAACGGTTTATAACACCAGAATTACAGCAACTGCAATTTGAAATTGAACAAGCAAAACAAGAAATTAATGCAGTGGAACAAGCTGCATTTGATAAAGTAAAAGAACGCGTTTTTTCTGCTGTCATATCACTGCGTAAATGTGCGCATGCGTTAACAAATTTAGATGCGTTACTTGGGCTGAGTATTATTGCATATAATAATAATTACGTGCGACCTCAGTTAAACAATGAACAGATAATTAGTATTAAGAATGGGCGTCATCCCGTTGTAGAAAGAGCATTAGTGCATAATTTTATTGGAAACGATACCATACTTGATGACAAAGAATCATTTTGGATTATTACGGGACCAAATATGGGAGGAAAATCAACTTATTTGAGACAGGTCGCCTTAATTTGTTTGTTAACGCATGTGGGTTCATTTGTACCAGTAGAAAAAGCAAATATTGCAATGCTTGATCGGTTATTTACTCGTATTGGTGCGGGAGATAATTTAGCAGAAGGAAAAAGTACATTTTTAATTGAAATGGAAGAGACGGCAACTATTTGTACCCAAGCAACAAAAAATAGTTTAATTATTTTAGATGAAGTGGGGAGGGGAACAAGCACTTTTGATGGATTGGCAATTGCACATGCGGTTGTTGAATATTTATACACGGTGGTACAAGCACGTTGTTTATTTGCAACCCATTACCATGAATTAACAAAGCTCCAACAAGAATTTTCTGGTATTGCCAGTTATTATGCAGCAAGTAAAAAAACAGAGCAAGGTATTGTTTTTTTATATAAAATAATAAAAGGGGTTGCCGATGGAAGTTTTGGGATTGAAGTAGCAAAATTGGCACAGCTTCCACCAGAAATTATTAAGCGTTCTCATGAACTTGTTCATAAATTAGCAATTATGCCTGATCAACTAAAAAATCAAATAACTCCTACTTTTCATCAAGACTATGAGGAATTAATCAATAGAAATAATCAGTTAAATAGTGCTCTTAATAAATTGCAACAACAGGTGAAAGAGACGGACTGGTTACAAAGGATATTGCAAGAAATTGACTATGAGCATTTATCTCCTAAACAGGCATTTGATTTGTTATGGCGGCTTAAAGAAGAAAATTTATAGCTTTTTTGCTAGATTTTTATAGGATTTATTGTTAAAATAAAGCTTTAAGAAATACAGTCTTTGCATTTAATACGAAGTGATGAGGAATGAGAAATGGAACATCCTAAAGTAGATGAAAAATATGCTATTTTCCAAACTGGTGGCAAGCAATATCAAGCAATTGAAGGAAAAACAGTTGCAATAGAAAAAATTGATGGTGAAGCTGGTACGAGCCTTGAATTTAAAGATGTGCTTTTTCGTAAAAGTGGGGAAGGGCAATTTGAAATAGGGCAACCTTATCTTGAGTCTCCAATAAAGGCTTCAATTGTTAAACAGACTAAAGATCCCAAAATTATTGTATTTCGTTTTAAGCGACGTAAAAAAGTACGCGTAAAACGTGGTCATAGGCAGCCAAAAACTGTTATTCGTATTGAATCAATTTAGTCTAAATTGATTCAAATTTCCTATTTTTTCTTAGTTAATAGAGCTTAATTTTTATTAAAATTATAGCTATTAATGAGCTTTTTTTATTAATATGTAAGATAAGAAGCAATGTTGTTCACTATTAATAAAAAAGGAAATTAATGGAATTTCTCAAAAAATCATTGCCATTAATCTTGCTCATGGCATTGGGCTTTGTAAGGAATGTTATTGGTTATACTTATACTATTACGAATATGTCAGATACAATCACTTTTGGTTTTACAGGCTCACCTGATAAAAGGGTGATGATGTCGGGGGGATCAAGAAAAACATTTTCTAATGCAGATTGTATAGCAACTGCTGCTTATTCTATTCCAATTAAAGCTGTTGACCGAGAGTTATTTAATGAATTAAAAAGCATTAGTGATAACTATATTAATAAAAAGAACAAATCACTGGATCGCATGTTATTTTGGTATACAACACAGCAGGATTTTAATGCAAAAATAAAGGGAATAGCCTCTATAAAATCAACAAAAAGCAATATTTGTGGGAATAAAGAAATTATTTTTGGTAAATATGATAATAAACTTTACGCTATTGTTTCAAAATAATTGTTGCTTTTTGTTTTTATTTTTTATTACTATTAAAAAAAAATAAAAATATAAAAAATGAATAATTGAATGATATAAAAAGGAGATTGTGATGAAATATTTTAATAAACTATTGTTGTTTGTCGTTTTAACCGTGGGGTTTGCGCGTGATATTGTTGCTTATCGTTACACAGTTACTAATTTAACGGGGACAAGAATAAAAGTTCAATTATTTTTCACTCCTTTTCAAAAAATAGAAAAAATAATGGAGCCATTTGATACAGAAGCTATTTCTCCTGAAGGAGTAAAAACCATTGCTTGTCTAACTAAACTAATGGTTTCACCATTTGATGAAGAAAAAGAGCGTTGGCTTGGAGAAATTAAAGCATCAATTAAAGAAATTGATGCGGATCAGTTTAATAAGACAAAGGCTGCAATTTCAGAATTTACCAATGCACTTAAATTAGGCTTGCCACCATCATCGGCAATTTTTAAAGCTAAAATGCAGTTAATGGATAAAGCAGCAGAAGCAATCGGAAAAGCGACGGTTGGTGCGACGGCGTTATTTGGTGCTAGTTTATGTAGAAATCGTGATTTTTTGCTTATTTTAGATCAACTAGTTTTACCAAATGGTAGGCCAGTCACTATCAAAAAAATAGTAGGAGGAGAGATTTTAGAAGAACCATTAGTAATACCGTATGCTTTATCATCTCCATAAAAAATAATTAATTTTGGGATTAAATTAAGAGGTAATCATGGAGTATTTTCATAAAATAAGTGTGTTACTTTCATTGATAATAATTCTTAATTATGGAAGTACTTCATTAAGTTATACGTATTATATTACTAATCTTACTGGTCAGGATGTTAAAGTACGGCTTTATTCTGTTTTTGGTTCTCTCAATAGACGTGACGAACTTATCGAAGAATATAATACCCAAAAATTTTATTGGGAATTCCCTAGTTCTAAAGCAGGCTTATGTTTATTGTCAATTAAGGTTTCAACAAAAATAGAGGACCATTGGGTAGCAAGGAATGCTCCATTCCGTATTATTTCGGATGATCAACTTAAACAGGTACGTTTAAGTGGGGATATTATAAGTACTTTTATTTTAACTGGATATGATTTGTGGGAATTAACGAGATGCGGGAATAGAGATTTTATTCTGGTTACCGACCCTGAATCAGGAAAGATATTGGCACTTACCTCATAAATTTCTTGCAAATATTTTGAAATTTTTATTACAATTAAGAATAATAACTATAAAA
>JBAVPH010000067.1:0-11394 GCA_049692855.1 Candidatus Babeliales bacterium
ATTAAGCGAAGTATAATTTTCTGTTATTATCTTATTATAATTTTCTGTTTTTTTTTTACTACTAGCTAATGCTTCAATTGAAAGATTACTTTTTAATGCCTCCCCCATATTTTTTTTTACCATTGCCAAATATTTACGATATTGTTGCTGTAGTATGATTATTTTTTGTGATTCGGCACAAAAAAAACGATATTCTCTAAATAAAATGCCAAACATACTCATAAAAAAACATAACAACGTTAAAAATAATAGAGGGCGCAATCGATATGATAAACTTCTCTGCGCTTGTATCTCCAATGATCGATATAAAAATAATAGATATTTAAATAATTCTTGTTTCATAGTTAAACTACCTGAACTGCAGAAGCTGCTACCCACCCAATACGATTTCCATTCTTAATTTTATACCAATCATGTTTTATGTCTTGAATAATTACTTGATCAATATGATCAAGAGTACTCAGCACATGATATTCTTGATTTGGACCAGCAAATACATTCGCACTAGCAGTTATTACAATACCAATTTTTTCCTTTTCCTTATACTTCACTAACAAAGAGGCCCCCATTAACCCATTTAATACTAAAAACAAAAAAGTAAAAAAAAATCGTTTTTTCTGATAACGATATAAGAAAAAAAATAAAAACCAGCAAAACAAAAATAATAATTGTAAAAATAATAACGAAAAACTGATTAAATAATATACAAAAAACTCATAAAGCTGCTCTGTCCATTTCATTGTTGTCGTTTTATTTAATTGTTGCGTAAGTATTTGTTGATTATACTTACTCTGCGCATAGAGAGAACGTGATGCTCCTTGTTCTGCTCGCTTCCAATAAATAAATGCTTCAGTATAATTTTTTAAATGATAACAACAATTACCCATGTTATACCAAATAAGACTGCCCTTTTTTTTTATAAAATTATAGGAATCAAATGCTTGTTTCCAATCTTGTTCTTCGCTATATTTATTTGCCCGTAAAAAAAGTTCTTCATCACTGCCACTACATATAAAAAATATTCCAATACAAGCAATTAAAAAGTATCTGCTACAACTTACCACTCTAATTCCTCAAATCTATTGATCCATTGTTCTGCTTGTTTAAAAAAAGCTTCAGAAGAAAATTGATTTTTTTCATTAATCATAAAAGCATATTCAGTTGCATGCGTAAAAAAATTATCCCACATACTAACAATATTTTCTGGCAATTCTTTTTTGCATAATTGTTCTTTAATAAAAAAAGAAGATATTTGTGTATTTACTACTGAACAACATTTTGAAATAAGTATAATAAAAATATTATATACTTGTGTTAGATCTTGTTTTTTTCGTGCCGCCTGTAGATGTTTTCGAGCAGTATGAAATGTCTTCTTTTTTTGCCACCATAATAATCGATCTCGAAACCAATAACGGGTCAACCCTATCCATAATAATTGAAAAAACCAAAATCCAATTGGAATAATTCCTAAAAACCCAAATAAAACCCAATTAAGCGGTTCTTTTTGTTCCTTTGGATACCATTGCCCTTGCTGATTAATAGGATAAATAGAATTTTTTTGTTCTTTACTCTCTTTTTTTTCTAATTTTGATTGCGCAGAAGATAATGAATTAGCGGTTGATGGAATAATAGTTACAGTAAGAGGAACTGTTTTGAGTGTTTTATAAGAACGTTCTTGCACATCAAAATAGGTAAATAATTGTGAAGGAATTTCCCATTCACCACAATTAATCCCTTGCACAATAAATTCAAATCTTTTTTTTGGCAAATTCGTCTTAGTTGTCGGTTCAATAAGAATACTATTTGATTTATAATATTTAAGTTGATTGGGCAATTTTGTAAGCTCAGGAATTTCAATCATTTCTAAATTACCATCTCCTTCCAGATCTATTGTCAACACCATGGCCTCCCCTTCTTTTACCACCGCTGGCTTAACATGCGCTTCCATTTTTTTAAAATGTCCAACTGCTTGAATTGATCCATCATGTGGCGGCAAGGGATCAACCTGTATATCCACTGAATTTGAATAAACTCTTTTTCGTTCAGCACGTGGCCCAAACAAAATTGAAAAATTGTCTAAAGCATGTGTTCGCTTTGGCTGAACATCAAAATCTATACTATAAGCAGGAATTATTATTTTTCCTGATTGAGAAGGATAAAAATCCCATCGCCATTCAACATAATTATAAATAGCACCATCTATTATTTCTGTTCCTTTTACTGCTCCCTGAATATTTTTAACTTCACCGGTACTCAATTCAGGTTTTCCTACTTGTTTTAACTCAAGAGCATTGTTGTTGAAATAAAAGCGCAAAGAACTTGGAATTTTTTGACCGACAACTACATTATCTTTTTCAACTAATAAACGCAAAAACTGTTTTGCACCGCCACGTCCTTTTTTTTGTGTTGTCGTTTTTTGCTTTATTGATTGTTTACCAACTACCACGTTAATGATATTAGATGATTGTTTTTTTTTATGGTCAGTTATTACTGCTGGACCAATTTCATAAGAACCAACCCGATCAATACGTACCTGATAAGAATATTTTACCGTCGATTGCCCATTAATCGTACACATATATAAGCCGGTTCTTTTTGCAAAAAAACGATCAAGACCAATGATAGTTGGCACTTGTGTAGAATTATTACCATCCATTACTTCTACTTCAAGCACAAATGGCTCACCAACTCCTACTTGCTGTAAATCATTACCAGCATTATCAATTGCACGTAAAGTAATCTGAGCATGCAATGAAACAAAAAATGGTAAAAACAGAATAAATAAAAATAACTTACCAACAATTTTGCCCAACTTTTCCACCGCATTCCTTTTGAATTTTTGCCCCAATGATTTTCTTGACCATTTCCTTGCCTTTTTCTGCTTGTCTTTCTAAAATAGCATTGATCCATTGATCTTCTTGACTCATATTATTTTTGATAGTCTGATCTGAAGCATCAAAATTTCTTTTTTGTTCTTGTTGCTTATTTTGAGGGTAATTATCTGAAGAAGATGTCAATTTATCTTGTTGTGTAGGCGTAGGATTATGATTTCCAGTATTATTTTGTTGTTTATGTTGTTCCTGTTCCTTCGATGGATCATCCGACTCATCATTACGATCCCGTTGATTCTCCTCATTGGCACCCTTGCTCTGCTCATTTCGATTTTTTTTGTTCCTTTTTTGCTCTCGCTCATTGCAATCGGCACCACTTTCAGCCTGTTGATTCTCATGTTCCTTCTCATTGCTATTTTGTGATTGATTCTGACTATTACTTTCGGAAGGTTCTTCTTGTTGTTTGTTTTTTTGATTTTTTTCTTTTGAAGAATCTTGTTTTTGATCATCATCCCTTAGTTGTTCATTATTTGAATTGTCTTCATCTGATTGATTATCATTTGATTGCTCATTCCCTGTTTGTTTATTTTGTTCTTGTTGGTCACTTCCTTGCTGTTGCTTTTTTTCTTGTTCTTCTTTTTTTTCTTTTTTGCCTTGCTCGTTATTGTTTTTATCATTTTGCTCATTCTCATTTTGCTCATTTTCTTTTTTCGACTTTTCCTGTTGTTCTTGCTCATTTTTTTGTTTTTCTTGCTCTTCTTGTTCTTTCTTAAGCATGTCTTTTATTTTTTCTAGATTATGTCGCGCAAATTCATTATAAGAATTAATTGCTAAGACTTCTTCATAGTGTTCAATTGCCTTTTCTAGCTGGCTCTGAGCAACAGAAGCGTTGCCTGCATTAAAAAATGCTTGCTCACGTAATGACTCAGATGCATCATTACATGTAGTTGCATTACAAAAATAAGCATGAGCTTTTTGAAAATCATTATTTTGGTATGAGACAACTCCTAAATCATACAATAAATCAGCATGTTCAGGAAAATCTGCAAGTAATGAACTTAATAATTCTTGTGCCTGATCCCAATTGCCTTGCTGCGCTGCATAACTCCCTCGATCATAATTAATATTCAGTGGTAATTTTGCAAACAAAGAATAGTTAATAAATAAAAACAAAATAAAATATCTAGCATATACTTTCACAACAACCACTCCAATGCAAAGCAAAAAAAACTTATCAGTAAAAAATATGGGTATTGCTGTTCTAATCGCGTGAATGTTTTATCTTCAAGATGCTCTTTTTCATATGAATGAACATAATTCATTAATGATGTTATATCAGTATTATCTTCAGAAAAAGGTAAATACATACCACCCACATCCTGTGCTAACGTTTGCAAAATACCCTCATTAAGCCGTGAGATAACAACATTATCATTTCTATCTTTTTGGTGACCAATTTGCTTCCCTTTATTATCAAACAGAGGTACGGGCGCACCTTGCGTAGTACCAACTCCCATTGTAAAAATATGCAATCCTTCTTGTTGTGCTTCTCGCTTTATTCCTGCTAAGTTATGAGAAAAATCTTCTCCATCGGTAAACAGCACTAATAACTTGTTTTTTCTTGCTGGCATATTCTTAAACGATATTATTGCTTGCTTAATTGCTTGATCTAATGAAGTTGTTCCAGAAGAAATGAGTTCTGCATCAACTTGTTCCAAAAATGTAAAAAAACTGGCGTAATCTGCGGTAAGTGGACAAGAAACAAAAGCAGAACCAGAAAATAAAATAAGCCCAATCCGCTCACAAGAAAGAAGTGATAATAGTTTTTTAACTTTTTGCTTCGCACAATATAACCGATTTGGCTCGCAATCGGTTGCAAGCATACTACGCGATATATCAAGACCAATATATAATTCTCTTCCTTCTTGTTGAACCGTCTCTTTTGTTTTATTCCATTGCGGATGTAACAAAGTAAGAAATAAAAATAAAAGACCCATACTCATAAGTAGTAATTTAGCTAATTGTTTGGTTGTAGAAAAATTATGAAATAAAAATGCAAATTGTGTTCCTGCTAATTGATTGCAAAGTGATCGCACATATTTAAAACGGTATAATAAAATACCAATTCCAATAAATAACAGGGGAAACCAGACAAGAGACGATTGTTTTGCCCAAGTAATACCAAATAATTCTTTATTCATAATGCAAACCACACAAATGAAGATAAAATAATTTCAAGAAAAACAAGACTGATCATTGCAAAAACAAATGGAGTAAATATGTCATAATATTTACTAAACATTGGCACATCATGCTCTACTTTTTCAAGTTGATCTATAGTATCATAAATACGGCGCATGTCTTGTGCACTGTTCGCCATAAAATAACGTCCTCCCGTTTTTTCAGCAACAAGAGTCAATAATTCTTTATTTACCTTTGGCTTTGCAACTAATCCATAAAATGGATGCATAAAAACTTCATCTTCTTCACTGCCAATCCCTACCGTATATATTTTAATACCAAGCCGCTTTGCAATTTCTATTGCAACAGATGGATCCATGTCTCCATCACTTGGTTCCCCGTCTGTTAATACAATCATTACTTTGCTTTTTGCCTTCGAATGTTTTAAAAGATTAACGGCAGTAATCATACCAGTAATTAGCATAGTGCCATCTGGGTCGATAATATTACCTATTCTTACATCATCAACAATTGTTTTTAATAATGTTTTGTCTGAAGTAATTGGACAACGAGCAACTGTATCTTTTCCAAATAAAACCAACCCCAATGCATCATGTTCCCTCTTTTTAATAAAACGAATAGCCTCTTCTTTTGCAACATCAACACGAGCACGCTCGTCATAATCTTTAAATTGCATGCTCCCTGAAATATCGAGTACTAATGCAATATCAATTCCTTCAACTAAGACCTTTGAACGCAAATCAACTAGTTGTGGTTTTGCAATAAAAAAAGCGAGAAAAAAAAGAAGAATAAAGCGAAGCAGATTAAAAATTTTTTTAAAAGGATGAGTACTCACTACATTGTTATTATATAATTCAGTTGCTAATGAATATTGATATAATATCGGCTTGTGATAATAATTGCGTAGCCAAATAAGAAAAATAAGAAATGGTAACAAAATATATAAAAAAGTTAATTGTGCAAAACGCAAAAAATAAATCATTGCTGAAACTCCATCCGCTCAGTAAACCACTGATACACCCGTTGTTTAAATATTTCGTCACTTTCTCCTTCTTGATAAATAAATGGCTTTCCAACAATCACCGTAATTGGATGCCAATATACCCAAAAAGAATCCGGTGGATATACTTTATTCACGCCAACTATACAAATTGGTACAACCGGTCGTCCTGTTTTTTTTGCTAGTATAACAAATCCACCAAAAAAATCATGCATTTTACCATCCGTATACCGCGCACCTTCTGGAAAAATGATCACATCTTGAATATTATTTTTATCAAGTAAAACAAATATTTCCCGCAAAGAACGAACCGCCTTTTTTGGGGATGTTACATCAACAAGCACCGTGAAAAGTGGGAGAACAAACCGTAAAACTGGAGATTGCATTAGTTCTTGTTTTGCAAGCCAAATATGTGAAGCCCCATCTGCAAGTGCACCTACAAGGGGAATATCAAGCGAAGATTGATGATTAGCAACAAAAATTGTTGCTGCTTTTTTGGGAATATTTTCTTTTCCTATAAATTGTATTGGCACTAAGGAACATTTAAGTACGCCAACATAAAACCAATGCATTATAAAAAAAACTATTTTATTATTATAGCGCCATCGAGTTGGAAGACAGATAAAAATAATAATAGGAATCAAAAAGAGTAAAACAAGCAACAAAAGCAACAGACGAGAAAAAATTGTTCTTAAAAATGTCCCAATATTCATACATAGCCTTTTTATTTACTAAAATAATAGTCAAATTGCTCATGCAATTTTTTAATATAAATGTTTGTAAAAATAGACAATTGAAGCGGTGCAAATATGAATAGACTCATTAAACTAATAATGCGTAATAAAATATCTATTTTTTTTGACGCAAATAATAAAGAACCAACAGAAAAAGCAAATATTATTTCTATCCCAACAATAATAAGACCAAAAACTAAACACGTTGGATAATTATAGATTGTCATTTTTACTGATCGAATAAAAGAAAGAAAAAATTGCTTAACAGAACGAGAAGAATCTAAAAAAAAGAAAAGGAAAAAAACTTGAACTGCATAGGTAAATGTTTTAATTAGTAGATATATTGATTGCCATTTTCCAAAAGAACCAATGAGTTTTATTAATGATGCACCAACAAATTTTATACCTACAAATCCTATCATTACAGGAAAAAATAATAATAAATAAGAAAAAAAATAAGAGATATTTTTCTGTGCTACTGATGGGCGAGTTGAAAGACAAAAAGCAAAAATAAATAAATAATAAAGAAAAGCATAAACCAAAAAAAATAGCTTTGTGCTTTGCCACCAAAATAAGTGTAACCCAGAAATTAACAAAACCAACCACCACCAGTACTTTATTATAATCTTATATGCCTGCCAAATTGAATTTGCTGTGATTAATACAAAAAATTTAATATTACTTGGATAAAAAAAAATAATAGTATTTTTCCATGCTTGAACTAACTGCATAACTATCTCCGATTAATTAATATATAATTTTATATACCGTATATCATAACCAAAACAGCTGCAACTGGGTATCAAGAGAATATTTTAATTCTCTTGATTTTCAAGAAGGCTCCCATGTTCCAGCGAGTACTAATATTAATTCAGCAATATTTTCTCTGCCCGTATTTACAGGAAATGTTTCTTTTAATATTAAATGAACTTTATTTTTTGTTTGCTTTAGGATATGTTTCCTTATTTCTTGATCAACAGTAAAAGAACCCAGCCCTACCGCAGTAATGCCGTCAGCTGCTTCTCTTAATGGATCAGCTCCAGCAGCAAATAATGACTTTACTATACTTAAGCAATCCTCTTCGTTATTTTTAAAAGATGATGTCTCAGCAACAAACATTAATGGTGTCTTTCCATTCTTATCTGTTTGATTAGGATCAGCATTGAGATTTAGCAATGCTAAAACACGAGAAGGATTAGGGTATCTGCAACACAAAAGTAATGGCTTATTTTCTAGGCCATTACTTTTAATCTCCATCAAATAGCCTTTTAATCGCGGAGAAGAAGCAATATTAATTACTGTGATACCATCCGGTGTACACCGAGAAAGATCAGCTCCATATTGCAATAAATGTATAGCATTCCCGTATAATCCATTATCTACTGCTCTATAAAGGGGAGTAATACCATTCATGTCTACTTCTGTTGCAGCGCCCCCCCTTTTTAACAATAGCTCAAGCAATAAGTAGTTGCGAGACGAAGCAGCCACCATAACTGGTGTCATATTTTCTACATTTTTTTGGTTCGGGTCTGCTTTATGTTCTAATAACAATGCCGCGTGCTTTATTTGCTTATCTGCATATGGAGTATAATATTTATTTGTAAGATTGTGTTTTAACATCCCATCTTTACAAATCAAATGTAATGCACAATTACCAAGCTCATCTGTTAAATGAGGATTTGCCCCCCCTTTCAATAGTATCTCAAGAAGCTCATAGCTAATTTGTAAAAATATCAAATAAATTTTTTCATTATGAATCCCAATAAACGAAAAAGATTCATAAAAATATTCTGCTACAGCATGTATAGGAGCCATTTGCCCTAATCTATTATGATCTGCATTTGGATCAGCTCCTGCCTCAAGAAATAATTCTAATATCCTTGGGTAATGCTGCAAATATTCAATATACGTATCTTCCCTACATTCACTTCTGCTATGATAATCTTTCCTTCCATACCAATTACTTGTTACTAAGTATAATAAAGATTGGTCTGCGCCTTCAGGCTTAAATTCAGGATTTGCTTTTGCTTTTAAAAGAGATTCAACCATTTCTAGATTATTACTATGCATGCTTACGAAAAGTTTTTCATTTCTCTCTTCCTGCGATAGCAAAGATAAATCAGCATCAGTCACTTTTCCTTTTTTTACTAAGCTACTTAATTCGGTATAAGTATATTCCCTTTTTAACGCCATTTCCTTGATTCTTTCAATATGCCTTGATTCTTCTCTCCTTTTCATTTTTGATTTTTTTAATGGGAACTGTTCTTCAGAGCAACCTATTTTTAGTGTGACAGATAAAAAAAATAACATCATTATCAATTTATTATTCATTGTATTCTTTCAAAATTAGATCATTATTTAATTTTTCGGATAATTTAATCTAAAATAGGATCCCATGTACCCGCAAATTGTATCACTTCTTTAGCAAGATCATCCACCCCTAAAACTTCTATTAATTCTCTCTGAACTATGTCTCTTTTTTTTCTTAAAATATAATTTTTTATTTTTTGCTTAATTTTCTCAGAACCAAATGTTAGCGCATTTGTACCATCATTTGCTTCTTTTGATGGATCAATTCCAGCATTGAGCAAATGATTTATCACCATTAAAGCATCATCTTGTATATTAGGTGATTTCCTTTTAATATGTGATGCTTTAGCTACAAGCATTAACCCTGTTCTTCCTCGCTTATCTACCTGATTAACATCAGCATTATCTCCTACTAATTCAGAAACAAGCTCAGGATTGGGATATTTGCAAGCTAAAAGAAATCGATTACTTTCTATACCATCTTTTTTAAGACCACTAAGCATTAAACTTGACATAAGATTTAATGCTGTATTCCCTTCAGGTGTTTTGGCAGAAAAATTAGCACCATATTGCAATAATAAATAGCAACAATTCTTTTTTTCCCCCTTAGCTGCTACATGAAGTGGCCGCAAACCATCTATGTTTGGTGTTTCTATGCATCCACCAGCCATCAACAGCAATTTAAGCATAGCCGTATTACCACCTTTAGATGCAAGAAAAATTAATGAATTCCCATCTTCATCGGCGGTATTAGGGTCTGCCTTTTTTTTTAAAAATCTTTTAAATTTTTGTATATTATTTCGCTTAAATGCTTGTAAAAGCTCCGTATTTTTTTCTTCTTGCGATAAGTCAGAATGTTTTATTTTTTTATTTTCTATCAGCTCACTTAACTCTTTTTCCTCACATTGTCGCAATCTTTTTACCCCCCTTTTTTGAGTTCTTTTACTACTACTTGATTTTTCTACTTCTAGTTTAGTTTTTTTTAGTAGACTTTCTTCAGAACAACCCACTTTTAATGAAATAGATAAAAAAATTAAAAAAATTGTCAGGCTTTTATTCATTTTATTCTTTCAACATTTAGTAATTATTTTAGTTTTATAACCTATTTTATCAAAAATTTAGTAAAATTAACCTATTTTCTCTAGATTACCTATTTTTATAATACAAATTTCAATAATTCTTGATTAATAATATTTACTTTTATTGAAAGCATATCTGACAAACCAAAAAATAATAATTATATTTTTTACATTATTTGACTTTTTGAAAATTTAATGATTACTATAAAAAATAGAAGTCTTGGCAAATAAGAAAAACAATAGTACTGTCATTATTTTAAATTTGAAAATCATCTATTAATATGATAAATAGATAGGGGCGGCAAGAAAATATAAAGTGGTACCTATGAAAAAATTAATAATTGTTGAATCTCCAGCAAAAATCAAAACTATTTCAAAATTTCTTGGAAAAGATTTTACAATCATGTCCACCATGGGGCATATTAAGGATCTACCTCCAAAAAAAATTGGTGTTTCTGTTGATAATGGTATTGATATCGAATATGACGTTATTGAAGGAAAAAGTGATACTATTGCAAATATTTGCAAGCAAGCCGCTGGTTCTGAAACCATTTATCTTGCGCCTGATCCTGACCGTGAAGGTGAAATTATCGCCTGGCATATTGGGCAAGAAATAGAAAAAGTTGCAAAAAAAAATGCTCATATTTACCGAATTGCATTTAATGAAATTACCAAACCAGCAATTATCAATGCTATCGAACATCCTGGCACTATAAATTTAAAACGAGTTGCTGCGCAACAAGCACGACGTGTCCTTGATCGTTGGGTTGGCTATGAAGTTTCTCCAATTTTGTGGAAAAAAATAACGGCTGGCCTTTCTGCTGGTCGCGTTCAATCAGTTGCTTTACGTATAATTTGTGATCGCGAACAAGAGATTAGAAAATTTAAACCGGAAGAATACTGGAGTATTACCGGTACTTTTACACATAAAAAAGAAAAATTTGATGCGCCACTTACGCATATTAATAAAAAAAAAATTGATATTAAAAACGAAAAATCGGCAGACAAAATTGTTAGCGATCTGAAAAAATTGTCATTTATTATTGATTCAATTACTGACAAAACGCGCATCAAAAATCCAGCGGCCCCTTTCATGACGAGTACATTACAACAAGATGCATATAATCGATTAGGCTTTACTGTCAAAAAAACAATGCAAATTGCACAAAAATTATATGAAGGGCTTCCATTAGATGACCCTAAAACACCGGTCGCTCTTATTACTTATATGCGTACAG
>JBAVPH010000068.1:0-6176 GCA_049692855.1 Candidatus Babeliales bacterium
ATTTTAAATTGGTTTCGAGGTATTAAAATTTGTTGGAATAAAACTTATGAATCCAGCCTTGCTTTTCTTCAAATTGCCTGTTCTTTAAGACTTTTTAATATGAGTGGAATTTTCGTATAAGCTCTAAGATTTTTGCTATTTCTATATGACTATTGCATACAGCAATATGTAATGGAGTGTGGCCATTATTATTTTGTACGTTTTTATTAAAATGACCAGAAAACCCCAGGGCTTATAAGGCTGGGGATGAATGGGCATCATCTGAGTGAACAAAGCAAACGAAAGTTTACGAAGTGAGATACGTTTTGTAACAATGAAAAAATGTATTGGACAGGAGCACATACAAAATATAGGTATATGTATCACATAGTTTGGATTCCAAAATATAGAAGAAAAGTATTAAGAAAAAAATAAAAGAAAAAATAGAAGAACTATTGAGGGAGTGTGTGTTAGTAGATATGCATGAACTTAACATACAAGTTGATCATGTACATATGCTCATACAACTGAGACCGAATATTAGCGTTAGTAAAAAGTTCAATTGTTTAAAGGTGGAAGTAGTAAAGTAATTAGAGAGGAATTTCCAGATTTAAGAGAGTTTTTGTGGGGAGATAATTTTTGGGCAGAGGGATATTTTTCAGAAATAGTTGGTAAAGTTAACATGGAAGCAGTTAGGGAATATATAAAAAATCAATAAGTTCCTTAGCAGCGAAGCCACGGCTTAAAAGTCGTTCGAGCTTTACTTTTTAACAATAACAATATGGCTATGCAATACGAATTATTTTAAATAAGAAGCATATGCGGGGTTATTTTTTGTAAAATAATAGTTTGCTTGCAACCAGCCCGGTATATTGCCAATATCAAATCGGTCTGCTTTTATTTTATAAGCAAGAACACGTTCACCTTGTTTTAATAATTGTGCTATAGCATCGGTCAATTGAATTTCTCCTTTTGTACCAGGTTTTGTTTTTGCAAGTGTATCAAATATTGTTGGAGAAAGAATATAACGACCAATGATAGCAAGATTCGAGGGCGCTTGTTTAGCAGTTGGTTTTTCAATAAGTTCTGCAACTTCGTAAATAGATTCATCGAGCTTCTGTTTAATACCAACAATGCCGTAGGATGAAACTTGCTCTTTTGGAACTTCTAGCACACCAACAACAGTAGCATTATACTGTTGAGCGACTTGTATAAGTTGCGCCATAACTGGTATTGTACTTACCATAATTTCATCGGGGAGAAAAACACCAAAATATTCATTGCCAATTATTTCACGGGCCATCAAAATTGCATGTCCAAGACCACGTGGTTCTGGTTGTGGAACGTAACTAAATTTGGTTGTATTAATGATCTTATCTACTGATTGCATTAAATAGGAGAGATTTTTTTCTTTAAGAAAAGCATCTAGTTTTTTATTGGGAGAAAAATAATCACGGATTGCTTTCTTATCTTCATTTGCGACAATACAAAATTCAGATATGTCGGCATCAATCCCTTCTTCAATGATGTATTGAATTGCTGGCTTGTCTACAAGGGGGAGTAATTCTTTTGGAAATGCTTTACTTAACGGTAAACAGCGTGTGCCAAGGCCGGCAGCTGGAATAACGACTTTAGAAATTTTCATTATTTTTTTGCCTTTCTCGTTTTTCTTATTTTCTTTGCTATACAACGTCTTTATTCCTGCACATAAAATGCCAATGATAATTGTTGTACAAATTTGTCTGTAAAACAAAATTTTATTAGCCATGGTGCTCCTTTTTTTATAGTTAGATAATTTTTTATTTTTTCTTGATCAACGGAATTGATCAAGAAATGTTATTTTACTACTATGAAAAAGACGAATATCATTAATACCATACTTGAGCATTGCAAGGCGTTCGATACCAAGGCCAAAAGCAAATCCCGAATAAATATTTGGGTCAATGTTTCCTGCACGCAATACATTAGGATGTACTAATCCGCTTCCTAATAATTCAATCCAGGTTGTTTTTTTACACACGGAGCAACCAGTTTTACAAAATGGGCAGGAAGCATCAATTTCAAGTCCTGGTTCTACAAATGGAAAATAACCGGGTCGTACCCGTATTTTTAAATCTTTTTTTTCAAAAATTGTTTGTAAAAAGGTACGTGCGGTAGCAAGCAAATGTGCAACGGAAACATTTTTATCAATAAAAAGTGCTTCTGCTTGCGTAAACATAAAATCATGAGAGGCATCAGTTGCTTCATTGCGATAACAGCGGCCAGGAGAAAATGCAGCAAGGGGTAATTTTTTTGTTTTCATAATGCGTGCTTGGACAGAAGATGTTTGGGTGCGCAGTAATTTGTCAGAAACATCCAGCCAAAAAGTATCTTGTAAGTCTCGTGCCGGATGGTGTGGAGGAATATTAAGTGCTTCAAAATTATAATAATCACTTTCAACTTCTGGACCATCAACGATGTCATATCCCATTGAAATAAAAACATTTTCAAGTTGCTCAATAATTTGCGTATAAATATGGAGACTTGGTTGTAATTCTTGATAAAGAGAAGCAGTTACATCAAAATATCGTTTTTTCCCAATTTTTTTAGCAGCATGCAGTTGTTCAATTTCTTCTTTTTTGTCTTCATATCTTTCTTGAATATCAGTTTTTAATTGATTTAATTCTGGGCCAAGTAACTTTTTTTCTGCTATTGATAATTTTTTGAACTGGTTGATTAATGCAGCGATATTGCCTTGCCTACCAAGAAATAAAACACGAATTTGCTCAAGGTCTTGTTCAGTTTCTACCTTGGTAAGCGCTTGTATGAATTCTTCTTTAAGTATAATAATTTGCTTTTTAATTGTTTCCATCATATTCCAGCTGTAGCTAAATAGATCAAAAAATAGAATAGCAAACGAGCGTTTAATTGGCAATTGAATTATTGACAAAAATAGTGAAATCAGGCATTATACAACTATTCATTTTCTTTTTAATTCTCTGATTGCCGGGGTAGCTCAGTGGTAGAGCGTGAGCCTGAAGAGCTCAGCGTCGTTGGTTCGATTCCGACTCCCGGCACCAATTCTATTCTATTGTTAACTTTTTTATATTGTTTTATTCTGTATATAAATATATTAAGGTAATAAAAGTTTAGTTTTTATTTTAAAGAAGCAGAGGATTTTTCATGAAGCAAATTCCGTCTGATAAGTATACTATTGCTTGGTTTAAATTAGCAGAATGCATTTCACGTGGCGAAAAAGAGCGTGCCTTGGGCGTTTATCGCTTATTATCACATTCAATTGAAGATGCTGCTCTTGTTTGCCAACTTGAAGGTGATATTTTTTTTTCATTTAATGATAATAAAGAAGCAATAATCCACTATTATCAAGCTGCACAATTATATAAAAAAGATAATCGGCTATTGGAATCGGCAGCAGTTTATGAACATTTATTAGCGATTCAACCGGATAATAAGCGATACCGTACCATTGTTATTAATTTATACAATGAACTTGCAATTCAATCAAAAATTAAAGAACATGTTTGCCTACTAGTTGATCAATTACGTGATGGGGACGGTGATTATCTTGAAAATATGATGAAAAAAATTGATCCAAGTATTCGCGATATTGTTGCAAAAATTTATCATGATAAAAATAAAAGGTAATCATTTTCCATTTTTGTTAAGACCAGAGTAAATATAAATTATTCTGCACAGTAGTCTGTCCTTCCGTTCATCCTCCGTCTTCGCTTAAGCTTCGTCGGACACGTGGGTGTTGCGCGTAGCGCAATGTATCGAAGAATAAAATATAATATTAATCCAACCGATACAAGTGGCAACGACGATGGATGGTTGAACGATTAACCCCTAAAAATTGTGCAATTTTATTTTGATTTTTATCGAATTTACGCCAAAGCATGGTCATAATTTTTTTGTCTTTTAATGCTAATTTTCCTAAACGAGCAGCATGCTGTAAGAGTGGATCATTTGTCTCGTGGTCTGGATCAATTATTATTTCGTGCTGGATATTGCTTTTTTCAGCTTTGTGCATAATAAGTTGTTTTACACAATTTTTTAATTCATAAAAGCTTACGGGCTTTATTTTTACCAGTTTTTCTTTATTTTTTTCTGTAAGAGTGAGTAAATTATTGCCAGTATTACCTGCAATTATTTGCTGACTAAACCCATCTGCCAAAGAATCTAATTCTTCTTTAGATAAATAAGTCAATGCTGGTATACGCAATACCGTCTGCTTGAGCTCTTTAAACAAGGTCCGTGAAAATTTTTTTTCATTAACGAGACGAAAAATATCTTGATTACTTGAACAAATAATGCGCACATTGCTTTGCTTCCATTCTTCACTTTTGTAAGGCCGATACATGCCATAGCGAATAAATTCTGCTAAATATTCTTGGCACTCAAGATTTAATAAATGAATATCTTTAATAAACAAGGTTCCGCGACCATTTAAAAGTTCAAGCAATGCGGATTCATCTTTTTTTGCACTAAAAAGTGGGTTGATGCCAAATAATTTTGTTGCCATTGTTACCGCATCAAGAGTGCCTTGCATAGTCAGTGTGTAAAGTTCTTCACGTAAGCTAATCTGATGAATAAGGCTGGCGATATTGTTGAGGTCATCGTCTGCGCTATCAATTAATGCTGCTTTTTTACTTAATGCTGCTTTGAGTAGGTCAATTTTAAAATCAAGTAATGTTTGCCCATTTCCTGGAATAAGTTCATTAATTAATCTTCCTGAATTAGTAGTTTCCAAATGTAAAAGATAGTCCCATTGGCTTTGATCTTTAAGAAGATTAAGTTTTTGTTTTACCAACTCAATAGTTGCGTGTGATACTGTAATAATAGCATTTCCTGATTCTGCATGTGGAACAACGGCAAGTGCTAAGGATTCCCCGGCATCATTTTTTGCGACGATTGTTTTTGGCGTTCTAAAATTAGTAACTTGATTAGTAACTTGCTTGAGTTTTTTAACGAGTGGGTGACCAATATGATTATTAATATTGATCTGAACAAGATCTTTTGCTTCCTGATTGCCAAAAGTAAAGTGATTGTTTTTATAAAAAATAGTGCCAGATGGTTGTAAGCTTTTGTAGAGTAATGATTGTACGCACTCGCGATACTGGCTTACTTCTTGGTGCTTAAAATATAATTCTTTTTTGAGTGTTTCTTCTTTTTGAGTATATTGCTTCGTAGTTTGTTCAAATTGCTTACGGAAGTTATTTTCGTTATCAAGAGCAGTCTGTTTTAATGCGCTGTTTTCTTTGTCTAATTTTCTAATATTGTCTTCGAGTTGTGTAAATTTTCTTTTTATTGAGTTATCAGTCTGATTATGCAATATATTAATAGTGTTACTTAAATAGTTCGTAAACATAATCATTTCGTCTCGTTCAGCACTATTGTATAATTCTTTTTGCCGCGCATGGCGTTCAACAATAATATAAGCCATAGTCTTATTTTTATAATAAATTGGCAAAAATATATCAGCGTTAATAGTTTCCAAAAATTGTAATAATTGCTGATGTGCAGGAGTCTGGTCATAAAAATTGCTAAAGCTAATTTCATCATAAATAAGAACTTTTTCTTTTTTCATCAATTCTTGTGCAGCAGTAACATTATCTGACTCTAAAAACATTTCTACCGGTGTTAGCATATTGTAATGAATAGCAGGTGCTTCTTGCAGCAATTTTGCTGGCCGCAAATATAACCGTACTTTTTCAGAAGGAACAAGCAATGCTTGTTGCAAAAATTGTTGAACAATAGGTTGTAATTCGTAAGTGCTGGCGACTTCACTCAGTTTTTCTAAAACAGTTTTAAAATGAGTAACAAAATCTGGCTTTGGTGGCCCATAAACATATTGGCTGAGGTTCAAAAACCGTAACCCCATTACTTTGCGTGAGCAGTAAAATAAACTAATACTTAAAAAAAGTGCTGAAAAACTTGCTGCAGTATAGTTTTCAGTTAGGCTAAATTTAAGTAAAAAAGGAAAATACTGTATAAGGTCACTAGTTAAATAGGGGATAGTAAGGCCATAAATAATAATGTAAAGCTGTTTGGTTAAAATATGAGGTAGTAAATTCCTATGAAGTTTGAGTAAGACAAAAAACAAACTAATTGGCGATAAAAGTAATACATAATATACTATAGCAGTTTTATTTATTGTGCCCAGCAGATAGATTGGTTCTGGGTGGTTAAAGTAGAAA